>NZ_JBXGGI010000049.1:0-27669 GCF_056854775.1 Mannheimia sp. | reverse complement strand
CACTTTTAATAAGCCCTTGAGCATCAATCACAGCATCATATTGCTCACTTTTCAGTTCTTGCAAAAAATGTTGCCACTCTATCCAAGTAGAACGCTTACATAAATTTTTTCGCCAACGACGAATGGCGACAGGAATAATTTTATTAACAATAGGATGCCAAGTCGGAATTTCAGCAAAATTTTCTTCAACAACCCAATCTACACTCAAATTAGGAATTGTATTTTGCATATCAGTTAAGGCAGGCAAAGTGTGTAATACGTCGCCCATTGAGGAGGTTTTTACAATTAGAACTTTCATTTTGATAAATAACAAGCGGTGATTTTTACAAAAAAATTTACAAAAACAACCGCTTGTAGTGGGTTTATGCTAATAATGCTTGGAGTTTTTCTATTACCATTTGCGGCTCAATATCAATCAAACTTTGATGATACCCTTCTGCTCCATCGCCTTTGCGGATTTTAATTAACCCACCTTCAATCAAGCGGATAATCACCGCATTTTTAGCCAGTGGCGGCGTATATTGTGGGCTGGTTGGACCGTAGAGGGCAACCAACGGTTTATTTAGGGCAGCAGCAATATGCATCAACCCCGAATCGTTACTCACAACCGCTTGGCAATCGGCAATTAAATCTACCGCTTGGTTTAAATCTGTTTGCCCGGCTAAATTTAAGCAATAACGTTGTAAATTTTCAGGCAGAGATAAGCGGATTTGTTCACTAACTTCTTCATCTTTTTTTGAGCCAAATAAACGCACAGAATAGCCTTGTTCAATCAACATTTTAGCAAGTGCTGCATAATGGTAATGTGGCCAACGTTTTGCCGGTCCAAATTCCGCCCCCGGGCAAAAACCGATTGCAGGACGGTTTTCTGCATAGCTTAATTGCTTCTCAAATTTTGCTTTGGTTTGCTCAATTTCTTGGCTATCGGTTTTCAAGTAAGGGTAAGCAATCGGCAATTGTTCAGCGTGAGGAATAACACCTTGTTCAAAGGCTAACGCAACATAACGTTGAACCATCATCGGATAATCATTTTTATTTGAGCGAAGATCATTTAAGAAAAAATATCTACTTTCGCCTTTCCAGCCTCGACATGTTGCAATTTTCGCAAAAAACGGAATAAAGGCAGATTTCAATGAATTTGGTAACACTATTGCCATATCATATTGATTTCTCAATGATTTTCCGAGTTGATAACGCTCACATAGGCGAAATGAACCGTGCCCAATCGGCATTGAAATGGCTTTCCGTACCTCAGGCATTCGAGCTAACAGCGGACGACACCAATCCGGAGCCATTACATCAATTTGACAATTTGGATATTGCACTTTGAGTTGTTGATAGAGTGAATGAGACATCATCATATCCCCCACCCAAGAAGGACCGATAACTAAAATATTCATTTGCAAAATTCTCTTAAAAATCATTAACAATCCTTGTAAGGATTGTTCACAGCTTCGCTGCAATTGGCAAAGCCAACGCCCCAAAAGCGATGCTTTTTGTTCTCGCTTGTTATTGTTTTACACAATTTTCAGCAAGATTTTTTTTCGTTGTATTATATAAAAATGCTTTGCCATTACGCATTTCGTGCCACGTCCAGCGAATATTCGTGTATTTTTTACCATCTTTGGTTACTGCAGGGGAAAGTTGATGAGTCGAACCTTGAAAATTAACCATAATAGTTTCTTTTTTTGTTGTATTCCTTGTAACTCTTTGGCGTTCAACCTCAACTTTTTTATTGTTTTTACAAAGATATAGATTGATTTCTGTCGCTTTCTCGACCTGCTTAATCACAGTTTTAGCAGGTTCTGCCACTTTTTGTACTTTTTCAACTTGCTCAACAGGCGGAATAATCTCGGTTGTACAAGCTGCTAAAGAGCCTACCGATACCGCCAAAACAATAAATTTATAGGATTTGGAAAATAAGTTCATATACTCCTCCTTAAAAACAAAGAAGCAACGCTTGTAGCGTTGCTCTTATTTCCTCATTATTTAAAAGTATAGCTACCGTTTGCTTGGCGTGTAAATTTACCACCTGAGCCAATGCTCATTTCAACCACACGGTTATTTTTATCTAAATGAACAGTTACTCGTTCACCCACTTTTAAATTACTTACTACATTATTTACTTTACTCATCGCATTCACATCTGAGATATTTAAATTATTATCACGGAATACCTGCATTAACGATACACCTTTTGGCACTGTCATTGTTTTAGTAGATACTGCTGCCGAAGCTGTATTTGTTTTAGCTAATTCAGATTTTACAGGTGCTTTTTCTGCCGGTTTAGCCACTACTTTTGCCGGCTCTTTTTGTGCCTGTACTACAACACGCTCAGCTTTAGGCTGCTGTTTTGGAGTAGTTTCAGGTTGGAATATTACGCTACCCTCTGTTTTTGGCTTGATTGCAGGCTGTGCAACTACAGGTTTATTCTGAACAGGCTTAACTGCTACAGGTTGCTCAGCAACAGGAGCTTGTGTTGCCTGTGGCTGATTATTTTGCACTTGATTAGAAGCCGGTTGTTCAGTTTGACTTGGTGCTACTGCAGCTGTTGCCTCTTGTTGTGCTTGCGACTGAGTTTCTTGAGCTTGAGCCTGTTCTTGTGATTTAGCTGCTTCTTGCTCCGCACGAGCTTGTTCTTCCGCTCGTTTTGCTTCTGCCTCATCTACCGGACGGAACTCAATTGGTAAACTACCACCTTGTTGCGATTGCAACTCTTCCACCGTTTCAGGCGTACGTGGTTTTAATAGGAAAAATAACACTAATAATGCTAAACCTAATAATGCTACTAATAATAAACGACGTGTTTTAGGTGGCATTTTCGCTTTAATATCTTTTGTTTTTGCAGTCGCCACAGCTGCCGTAGCTGCTAAGGTTGCCCCTGCTGCAGTTGCTGCTGCATTTGGAATAATACGCTCAGTAGTAAAACTTTCTTGAGCAGGCTTAACCGCTTCAGGTTCTACATTTTCACTTATTTCAATAGGTTTAGTCGTTATTGCTGATGTAGTTTCTACAGAGATATTTTCTTCCACATCATTCAATACTCTCTCCGTATTCTCTGAGCTAGGGGTAAATTGAAATTCTTTTGTTGATTTAGCTGTAAATACATCTGCTGTTTTATCTTCCACTGTCGCATCAGGTCTTTTCATAATTGGCGTAAATGTATGAGCAGGTGCTTTTGTTGAATGTAGAGAAACATAAGGTTTGTTATGTTGTGATTCTATTTGAGCTGACTCTACCTTTTCATTTTCTTGATTAGGAGTTAAAGGTTCGCCAAAAACAGGCTCTTTACGAAAGTTATTTTGTGTCATATTTATTCCAAAAATAATGGGAGTTAATTCATATAAAAATGCCGTTATTCTAAATCAATTCACGGTTTATTTGAATTTATTTGAATAAATTTACACAATATAGCGGTCATTTTTCATAAATTTTTTGCAAATTGTTGTAATCTCGCTTAATTTCAGACCAAATGCAAGCTAATAAGTTTAGCTTTTTCTATTTTTTCGATCTGTGTCGAAAAATTCATTTTTGCTACTTGCCGTCATTTTAATTCACTTTTACTCTTCTCCTTGAATTTTCACAACCAAAAGGAAAGCCTATGAAAATCATCAAAGCACTAAGTTTAAGTTTGTTACTGGGTTTGTCTTCTTACAGCTTGGCACAAACCGCTGAAACCGCTAAAGTAGCAGAAACAGTACCTACTCAAGCGGTGGAGCAAACGACTACTCAAATTCAAACCAGTACTAATACGGTCAATATCAACACTGCAACAGCTGCGGAAATTCAAGATAAATTAGTTGGCATCGGTGCAAAAAAAGCCCAAGCAATTGTCGATTACCGTACCAAAAACGGCAATTTCAAAAGCGTGGAACAGCTAACCGAAGTATCCGGCATCGGGCAGGCAACCTTAGAGAAAAATCGAGCTAATATTGTTTTAGAGTAAGGTTTTAATAGCAGCCAAGGATATGTTGAAGTGGGCAAACCTACAAAGCCCCTATCTGTTTTTTCTTTGTAGCCACTTCAACATCTTTAATTTTTTTATCTATTTTGCATTGTATTTGCTATACTTCGCCCTCATTTAAAAACAGACTTCAGTTTTTAATCAAAAAAAGGAAAACGCAATGCAATTAAAATCATACCCTACTCCGACTTATTTACAGCGTGTAAAAATTGCTCTGCATTACTTATTGCCACAGTTAGCAATTACCAGAACCGCAGGTTGGTTAGCGGAACAAAAATGGGGAGCAGTTACTCACTTCATTATTAAATTATTTGCCAAGCAGTACAAAGTGAATTTATCTGAAGCAGTAAAAACCGAGCCTTCAGATTACGCTACATTTAACGAATTTTTTATTCGTGAATTAAAAGAGGGCGTTCGTCCTATTAATAATGATTTAAATACTATTTGCCTTCCGGCAGACGGTAAAGTAAGCGAGTCAGGCGAAATTTCTGATAACCGCTTATTACAAGCAAAAGGTCATCACTTTACGTTAGAAACCTTATTAGCTAATGATGAAGAAATGGCGGCAAAATTTAAAGACGGCACATTTATTACCACTTATTTATCGCCAAGTGATTACCACCGTGTGCATATGCCGTGCGATTCCACCTTACGTAAAATGATTTATGTACCGGGTGAATTATATTCGGTAAATCCATTTTTAGCGGAACACGTTCCAAACTTATTTGCTCGCAACGAACGTGTAATTTGTGAATTTGATACCGCATTCGGACCAATGGTACAAATTTTAGTGGGTGCCACCGTTACTGCAAGTATGAGTACCGTTTGGGCAGGTGTGATTAACCCACCTCGAGCTGATGAAGTAGTCGTTTGGAACTATGAAACCGAAGGTGAAAAAGCGATTAAATTACGAAAAGGTGAGGAAATGGGTGCATTCCGTTTAGGCTCAACAGTAATTAATCTTTTCCCTAAAGGAACGGTACATCTCAACCCAGCCTTGATTGCAGGAATGAAAACTCGAATGGGAGAAGAATTAGGTAGACTGATTTAAATACTCATTAGCCCTTTAAAACTGAATATACTATTTAGCTTTAAAGGGCTTTTTTCATAACCAAATCATCTAGCTCATTCCAATAAAATAAAACCTACTATTTCACTAAGCCTTTCATTTATGCTATTGTTCTACCGATTTATAAATTAAATAAGGATAGATAATGAAGCTACAACAACTTATCCGAGAAAATCATTTAGGATTACTGTTTCAACAAGGAAATTTTGGTTTAGAAAAAGAGAGCCAACGTGTTGATATCTTTGGTAATATTGTTACCACTCCACATCCAGCCGTATTTGGCAATCGTTCTTACCACCCTTATATTCAAACTGATTTTGCAGAAAGCCAGTTAGAACTTATCACTCCTCCAAATGCGAAATTAGAAGATAGTTTTCGTTGGTTATCGGCAATACACGAGGTAGTTTTACGCTCTTCGCCGGAAGATGAGTACATTTTTCCTTTAAGTATGCCTGCCGGTTTACCGCCGGAAGACCTGATTCAAGAAGCACAATTTGATAACCCCGAGGATGTGAAATATCGTGAACATCTGTCTGCTACCTACGGCAAATATAAGCAGATGGTTAGCGGTGTGCATTATAACTTCCAACTTTCGCCGGAATTTGTGCAAAAAGCCTTTGCATTGCAAACGGAATACTCGGATCTAAAAACCTACCAAAACGCACTTTATATGAAGTTGGCGAATAACTTCTTGCGTTATCAGTGGATCTTGCTCTACTTGCTTGCTGCCACGCCAACGGTGGAATCGCAATATTTTTACGAAAAATCACCGCTTGCAACGGGGCAATTAGTACGTAGCTTGCGTTCAAGTCCTTATGGTTATGTCAATTCAGCTGATGTTCAAGTCAATCACGACAACCTTGAAAGCTATGTGGAAAGCCTTGAGGATCAGGTGGCGAAAGGCTTGCTGATTGCGGAAAAAGAGTTCTACTCAAATGTGCGTTTACGTGGCGGTAAAAAAGCCCGTGATTTATTAGAAAATGGGGTGAAATATGCCGAGTTCCGTCTATTTGATCTCAACCCTTTCTCCCCTTACGGCATTACGTTGGAAGATGCGAAATTTATCCACACATTCTTGTTGGGAATGTTGTGGCTAGAGGAAGCAAGCGGTCAAAAAGAGGTAGAAATAGGCAAACAGAAACTTTACCAAGTAGCTCTCGAAGATCCAAGAGCGGAAACCGCTTTCCGTACCGAAGGTGAGGTAATTTTAAAGCATATTTTAGCGATGTTAGAAGATCTTGGTTCAAATGAAGAAAGACTTGCTCTTGTGCGTGAAAAATTAGCTCAGTTTGCTGATCCAACGAAAACAGTTAATGGACGTTTACTAAAAGCCATCGAACAATTCGGTAACTATAAAGCACTAGGAGCAAAACTCGCTCAAGAATACAAAGCCCAAGCTTTTGAGCGTTTTTATGCGTTATCGGCATTTGACAATATGGAGCTTTCCACCCAAGCCCTCTTCTTTGATTTGATCCAACAAGGTATAAGCACGGAATTATTGGACGAAAACGATCAGTTCCTTGCTCTGAAATTTGGCGATCACTTGGAATATGTGAAAAACGGCAATATGACCAGCCACGATCAATACATTTCGCCACTCATTATGGAAAACAAAGTGGTAACGAAAAAAGTGCTGGCGAAAGCCGGTTTCAACGTGCCGAAAAGTGTGGAATTTACCACGCTCGAAGAGGCTGTGGCTCACTATCCGCTGTTTGAGGGCAAGGCAGTAGTAATCAAGCCAAAATCCACCAACTACGGTTTAGGCATCACCATTTTCCAACAAGCGGTCAAAAATCGGGAAGATTTTGCAAAAGCGGTGGAAATTGCGTTCCGTGAAGACAAAGAAGTGATGGTGGAAGATTATTTGGTCGGCACGGAATACCGTTTCTTTGTGCTGGGCGATGAAACCCTCGCCGTGCTTCTGCGTGTGCCTGCTAATGTGGTGGGGGACGGCGTGCATTCCGTCAAAGAGTTGGTGGAGCTGAAAAATGCTGATCCGCTACGAGGGGACGGTTCACGCAGTCCGTTGAAAAAAATCGCTTTGGGCGAAATCGAACAATTACAATTGAAAGAGCAAGGCTTAACGGTAAATTCCGTGCCGGCGAAAGGTCAAACCGTTCAGCTGCGTGCCAATTCCAACATTAGTACCGGTGGTGATTCGATTGATATGACCGATCAAATGCACGAGAGCTATAAACAAATTGCGGTAGGAATTGCTCACGCTATGGGAGCAAAAGTCTGCGGTGTCGATCTAATTATTCCAGATCTCACAAAACCTGCCGAGCCATATCTCGGCTCTTGGGGCGTAATTGAAGCCAACTTCAATCCAATGATGATGATGCATATTTTCCCATATCAAGGGAAATCTCGCCGTTTAACCAAAGCAGTAATTAAAATGCTGTTTCCGGAAATAAGTAATTAAAATTCTTATTATCTATTCAAGAGGAGCCGTTGATTAATCAATGGCTCTTTATTTATACATCAGCACTCCAATTATATTTTACTTCGCACAAAACCACTCCAAATAAAGAATGAGCATATAACAAAAATGAAGAATACCCGTAACATTTTGTTATTAAAATGTTATAAATAAATCACAATAAAGCTAATTAACAAACAAAAAATATCTTTATATGTGATATAGATCACACTTCCATAATTAATACATTGCGTGAAATAATTATCATATTAAAATCACACTCCAGTAATAACCTAAATACCTCTAAGGAGTAACAAATGAGCATTGCTATTATTATAGCAACCCATGGTGTTGCTGCGGAACAACTCCTCAAAACGACGGAGATGTTAATTGGTGAGCAAGAAGATGTGGCATACATTGACTTTGTTCCCGGTGAAAATGCAGAAACGATTATGGGTAAATACCAAACATTAATTGATGGACCATTATCACATTGTGATCAAGTTCTATTTCTTGTGGATATGTGGGGAGGAAGCCCCTTCAACGCGGCTAATCGCTTCCAAGATGGTAAAACAGGAATGGATGTTGTTGCCGGTGTTAATATCCCAATGTTAGTCAATACCTGTATGGCTCGTGATGATGTTGAATCACTAGAAGAGCTTGTTGAAGTAGCATTAGAAGCTGGCTCAACAGGAATTCGTTCATTAAACCATCAACCTGAGGTTGCTCAAGCAACTACTCCAACTCAAGAACAAGAAACATCTGTTACCCAACAATCTGAAATTGTCGATGATGGTCGCCGAATGACTATTGCTCTTGCCCGTATTGATGATCGTCTAATTCACGGACAAGTAGCAACTGTTTGGACAAAAGAAAGCAAGGTAAATCGTATTATTGTCGTAAATGAGGGTGTTGCAAAAGATAGCGTTCGTACAACGATGTTAAAAAGTGTAGCTCCTCTTGGTGTTACAGCACACGTTGTTGATGTACCTAAAATGATCCGTGTCTATAACAATCCTGAATATGCAGATGACAGAGTGATGCTTCTCTTCACTAATCCTAGCGATGTGCTGGAACTTATCGAAGGTGGTGTTCCGCTTACGTCCATTAATGTTGGAGGCATTTCTCATAAAGAAGGGAAAAAAATGGTCAGCCACGCTGTTGCCGTTGATCAGAAGGATATTGAGGCTTTCAAAGCTATTGACACTAAAGGTGTTGAGTTGGAAGTACGTAAAGTCTCAAGTGATAGCCGTCAATATATGATGGATTTATTAAAAAAACATAATTTAATCTAAAGGAAATCAATATGGAACTCTCAGCATTACAAATTGTGCTTTTATTCCTCGTTGCCTGTATCTCCGGTATGGGTTCAATTCTTGATGAATGGCAAACTCACCGCCCGCTAATCGCTTGTACGATGATAGGATTAGTGTTAGGCGATGTTACAACTGGTGTTATTGTAGGTGGTTCATTAGAACTATTAGCATTAGGCTGGATGAACATTGGTGCAGCAGTTGCTCCTGATGCAGCTCTTGCCTCTATTGTTTCAACCATTCTTGTCATTGTTGGTAAACAAGATATTTCAACAGGTATTGCTATTGCAATCCCACTTGCAGCAGCAGGTCAAGTATTAACTTATATTGTACGAGCTATCACTGTTGGTTTCCAACACGCAGCGGATAAATCAATAGAAGATGGTAACTTAAACCGCCTAGATTGGCTACATCGTGGTGCATTACTCCTACAAGCAATGCGTATTGCTATTCCAGCACTAATTGTTGCTCTAACAGCAGGTACAGATGCAGTACAAACGATGTTAAACGCTATTCCTGAAGTTGTAACAACAGGGCTCAAAATTGCAGGTGGCTTTATTGCCGTAGTCGGTTATGCGATGGTGATTAATATGATGCGTGCCGGTCATTTAATGCCGTTCTTCTTTGCCGGTTTTGTGATTGCAGGTTTTACTGATTTTAACCTTGTAGCACTTGGTGTACTAGGTACTGTAATTGCAATGCTGTATATCCATATGCACCCAAAATACAATAAAAGCCAACAAGTAGTAGTAACTACTACACCGAAAAATGATTTGGACAACCGTTTAGACTAAGAGGGCATTCAATATGACAACCGAAATCAAAAAAGTAACGAAAAGCGATTTGAATGCCGTTGTACGTCGTTCAAACTTATTCCAAGGTTCGTGGAACTTCGAACGTATGCAGGCTTTAGGCTTTGCTTATGCAATGGTTCCTGTCATCAAACGTTTATATCCTGATCCAAATGATCCTGCTCGTAAAGAAGCGATTAAACGCCACTCTGAATTCTTTAACACTCAGCCATTTGTTGGTGCCCCTATTTTAGGTGTAACTATTGCGATGGAAGAAGAGCGAGCTAATGGTAAAGAGATCGATAATGCCGCAATTAACGGGATTAAAGTTGGTCTGATGGGTCCTTTAGCAGGTGTAGGTGATCCTATCTTCTGGGGAACCGTTCGCCCCGTCTTTGCTGCATTAGGGGCAGGTTTAGCGTTAAAAGGCGAACTTTTAGGTCCAATTTTATTCTTTGTTTTATTTAATATTGTCCGCTTAGCAAGCCGCTATTATGGTGTAGTTTATGGCTATAAAAAAGGATTAGATGTTGTACAAGATATGAGCGGAGGTTTACTACAAAAATTAACCGAAGGTGCATCAATTTTAGGTCTGTTTATTATGGGGGCTTTAGTCCAAAAATGGACCAGCATCAATGTTCCGCTTGTGCTTTCTACAATTCAGAAACAAGATGGTACAACCGAAATTACCACCGTTCAAAGCATCTTAGACAGCTTAATGCCGGGTTTACTACCGTTGCTTTTAACCTTTGCTTGTATGTGGCTACTTCGCAACCGTGTTAATGCAATTTGGATTATCCTAGGATTCTTTGTCATTGGTATTTTAGGTGCTGCAACAGGTGCATTAGCTTAAATATACCGATATGTAAAATTTCCCTCAAAAATGACCGCTTGATCTTCAAGCGGTTTTTTTATAATTTCTATCTACATTTTTCCCACTATTCAGACATTATGACAAATGCGATTCTTTTTTTCTTTATTTTACTTAGCTTTAGTTTTGCCATTTACGATCAAATCCTAATGAATAAACTTAAAGGCGAAACAAAACTCACTGTCGTACTCAAAAAACAAAAAGCTATTGATAGTTGGTTATTAATCGGCTTAATCATACTATCTATTAGCTATGGCATTCAAAATCAAATTTCAGTATTTACCCTCTATCTACTTAGCACTTGTGTTATTTTAGCCGTCTATTTAGCATTTTTTCGTGCACCACGTCTTTTACTCAAACAAAATGGATTTTTCTTTGCCAATGTTTACTTTCATTACACTAGAATTTACCAAATAAATATAGCTGAAATAAATTCTCGTGAAAAAGTCCTCGTCATTGATTTACACGGAGGAAGAAGGTTACTTGCCTGCCCCGAAAACGAAAATGATCTTCAATCTGTGGTAAACTTTTTTGGTGGATATAAAAAATAGCAAAGCGGTTGTTTTTCTCAAACATTTTGCAAAAAATATGAGAAAAACAACCGCTTGTAACATTAAAAATGCAATTATGCTTTCGCTGCTGCCGCTGCTTTCACGATTACCGCAAATGCCGGAGCTTTCAATGAAGCACCGCCGACTAATGCACCGTCAATATCCGGCTGAGTGAATAGCTCTGCTGCATTTGCATCGTTTACTGAACCGCCGTATTGAATAATTACTTGATCAGCAACTGCTTGTGATTTTGCCGCAATGTGATCACGAATGAATTTATGCACCGCTTGAGCTTGTGCCGGAGTCGCTGATTTGCCTGTGCCGATCGCCCAAATTGGTTCGTAAGCAATAACTGCACCGTTGAATGCTTCAACACCGTGTGCGTTGATTACTGCATCAATTTGACGTGCACACACTTCTTCGGTTTTGCCTGCTTCGTTTTCTGCTTCAGATTCACCGATACATAACACCGGCACTAAACCTGCGTCTTTTAACACTTTGAATTTTTGTGCGATAAATTCATCGCTCTCTTTGTGGTAAGTACGACGCTCTGAATGTCCGATAATGATGTATTTTGCACCAAACTCTTTTAACATTTCAGGGGAAATATCGCCTGTGAATGCACCTTTCACATTCACATCAACATTTTGTGAACCTAATGCAATTAAGCCTTTATCGCTACAACCACAGCCACAACCTGCAAGTGATGCTTCAGCGTGAGCCAAATACATTACCGGTGGAGCAATTGCTACATCACAGCCTTCAACGCCGTGTAATTCTGCTTTTAAATCTGCAATTAAGGTTTTGGTAAACGCTTTATCACCGTTTAATTTCCAGTTACCCATTACAAGTGGACGACGTGCCATTTTGTTTCTCCTATAAATTGAATTTAAATATAAATCGTTGTGAACTATATCAAATTTTGAAAGCGTTTTGTGGTTTTTATTCGCTTTTTCTGATCTAGATCGAAAGGTTTAACGTATAATTAGTAAATCTATTTCTAATGAGCAAAAAACAATGCAACTAAACTATTTATACTCTGCCCCTCAAACCCAAGGGCGTTTAAAAGCTGAATTTGCCGACTTTATCGTGCGTGAAGAATTGGGGTACGAACTGACTGGCGAGGGAGAGTTTGTGGCAGTTAAAATCCGTAAAACCAATGCAAACACCCTCTTTGTTGGCGAAAAATTAGCAAAATTTGCCGGAATTTCTGAGCGAGAGATGAGCTACGCAGGCTTAAAAGACCGCCACGCCGTTACTGAGCAATGGTTCTGCTTGCATTTGGCAGGCAAAGAAACACCTGATTTCTCTACTTTTGAATGTGAAGGTGTGGAAATTTTAGAGGTTACTCGCCACAACCGCAAAATCCGTGTTGGCTCACTTGCCGGCAATTATTTTGAGTTATTGCTGCGTGATGTCAAAGAAAGCGATAACCTAACTCATCGCTTACAGCAAATACAAGCGGTCGGATTCCCCAATTATTTTACCGAACAACGTTTCGGCCGGGACGGTCATAATTTAACCCAAGCGTTACGTTGGGCTAAGGGTGAAATTACGGTAAAAGATCGCAAAAAACGCAGTTTCTACCTTTCTGCTGCCCGCTCTGAAGTATTTAATTTAGTGGTTTCCCAACGTATTGCAGATGGCTTGATGAATCAAGTGCTAGAAAATGATTACGTTCAGCTTGCCGGCGCAAATAGTTTTTTCTGCGTAAAACAAGATGAAATTGCCGGAACCCAAGATCGCTTAGCTCACTTTGATGTGTTACTCACCGCCCCTCTCATTGGTGAAAAATCGCTTGAGCTGGAAAGCAACCAACCCGAAAAAGCAATTATTGAACAACACTCCTATCTAGTGGAGTTAATGAAAAAAGAGCGAATGAGCACTGCCCGCCGAGCAATGATCTGCAAACCTAAAGATCTTGAATGGCAATTTGAGACAGATGGATTAAGATTAAAATTCTTTTTAGATTCAGGTAGCTATGCAACAGGATTGGTGCGAGAATTAATACGTTTATCGGAAGAGAATGAAGTTTAAATCTACAAGCGGTTAGATTTATAAGATTTTTTGCAATTTGCAAAACTTTCTTAAAATCTTACCGCTTTTTACACTTTTAGACTAAAAAAATTGTCGAAAAATTGTTAGAATTGAATGCTTTTATACTTAGTATCTGTTTAGCAGTAAGATCTAAAGGAAATTATGAGAATTTTAATCAGTAATGACGATGGTTTTCACGCTGTCGGCATTCAAACCTTAGCCAAAGCACTGCGAGATGCAGGGCATATTGTAACCATTATTGCTCCGGATCGTAACCGCAGTGCAGCATCAAGTTGTTTAACTTTGGTCGATCCATTACGTGTGCATCGTTTTGATGAATACAATTATGCGGTAATCGCCGGTACACCGGCAGATTGTGTCCATTTAGCCTTAAATGGCTTGTTTGACGGTAAATTTGCGGAAAAATTTGATTTAGTGGTTTCGGGGATTAATCACGGTGCAAATTTAGGCGATGATGTGGTTTACTCAGGCACGGTAGCTGCCGCGTTAGAAGGTCGCCATTTACCATTACCAAGTATTGCAGTTTCGCTGGTTGGGCGTAAGCATTCCTCATTTTTAGATGGCGAAAACCATTTTAATACCGCAGCACAAGTTGTGTTAGATTTGTTGGTAAAAATGGAAAATCAAATGTTTCCGCCAAACCACGTTTTAAACGTGAATGTGCCAAATTTACCTTATACAGAACTAAAAGGCACGATGATCACCCGATTAGGAGAACGCTCAACCGCTGCTGAGATCGTAAAACAGAAAGATCCTCGCAATGCCGATGTGTATTGGATTGGCGTAACAGGCGATCCAATAGATGAAAGTTACGGCACCGATTTTTATGCGTTAAATCGAGATTGTGTATCTATTACTCCAATCCAAGTGGATATGACTGCACATAAAACTATTGCAACTTTAAAAGGCATTTTTAATGAAACTGTTTGAAAAAATTTATGACAAAACTATGGAATGGTCAAAACACCGTTTAGCGGCATTTTGGCTTAGTTTAGTCAGTTTTATTGAGGCGATTTTCTTCCCAATTCCGCCTGATGTAATGCTTATTCCGATGTCGATGGCAAAACCGGAAAATGCGTTTAAATATGCTTTTTATACCACTGTTGCCTCCGTGCTGGGTGGTATTATCGGCTATTTTATCGGTTTGTATGCGACCGATTGGGTACAAGGCATTATTGCCAACTGGGGAATGCAAGCAAACTTTGATAGAGCAAAAGCGTGGTTTGAAACTTGGGGAGTGGCAGTTGTCTTCTTAGCAGGATTCTCACCAATTCCGTTTAAAGTATTTACTATATGTGCCGGTGTGCTACAAATGGCATTTTTCCCATTTGTAATAACCGCTGCAATTTCTCGTTTTGCCCGCTTTATTTTAGTCGCAAAACTGTCTGCGTGGGGAGGCAAAAAATATGAAGTCAGAATTCGCCACTCTATTGAATTAATTGGTTGGGGAACTATCGTGCTTGCGGTAGTTGCTTATCTTCTTTACAAATTATTGAACTAAATTTTAAGGGTAATAGAAAATGAAAAAATCACTTTTTGTTTTATCACTTGTCTCATTCGCTTTAGCAGGCTGTTCAAGTAACTCAAGCGAGTCTAGTACATCAAGCGTGGAAACCACAGATGCCAACGCAACTTGGCAATCTGCGGATAGCATTCAAACTGCACCAATGCCGGATTCTATGAATCAACCAATTGCTGTACCGCCGGCACAGCCTGTATATTCAGCCCCACAACCTATTACTGCCGCACCTGCACCAATGCCTGTTTCAAGCGGTAGCTATGGAGCTCAAATGGAAAACGTAGGCAACTGCCAAGTTGTGCGAGATGGCAATAATGCCCCAATTTACGCACAAATTACCAAAGGTTGCTATACCGATAGCTCTTACACAGTGGGTAAAAGTGATACCCTTTATTTAATTGGCTACTTAACAGGCACAAGTGCGAGCCATATTGCTAACTTAAACGGCTTAAGTGCAAATTCTGCCCTAAAAGTTGGTCAAGTACTGCGTGTGCGTTAATAGGCGGATTGAGTGAAAAAATCATTTTTAACATTTGCAATTTCTTGTGCATTTTTGACCGCTTGTGGAACAAGCACTAAACAGGACAACGTTGATGATCCGAACCTCTTACCTTCAGGCACATTAGAGCCTGTTGCCGGTTCTGGAGCAAGTCAAGGGAGTTACAGCTTACCGTCCGATATTAAATCGACGTCTATGCCTGATACAATGAAATAATTTTAGGATAATCATTTAATGAAAAAACAATTTATACTTTTACCTTTAGTTTCCGCTATTTTAGCTGCTTGTTCCTCGAACAATCCTGCACCGGTGGTTAATGCTTCGGGCAATAATGAGCTTAGTCCGGGTGTAATGCAGCCTGTAAATAGTAATATGGGAGCAATAAATTCAAGCGGTGGTTGGCAGTCTGATATTCAGTCAGCTCCAATGCCAAGCTCAATGAACACACCGGTGCAAACTATTCCACAGCCTGTTTCTACACCTCAGCCGGTTGCAACTGTGCCGCAGCCTGTTATCACTAATCCTGTGATTACAGAACAACCGCCACAGCCGACGACTACGACTAAAATTGTGAAGAAAACAAAAACAGTAGAGAAAAAAGTCGATCAGAATTTTGAGATTCCGCGTGATGCTAACAATGCTCCGATGTATAACCAAATTCAAAAAGGCTTCTATGATGGTTCAACTTACACGGTTCGCAAAGGCGATACGATGTTTTTAATTGCTTATATTGTGGGCAAAGATGTAAAAGAAATCGCCGCTCTTAACAATATGAGTGAGCCTTATCAATTAAATGTAGGGCAACAAATTAAGACCGGTAAATCAGCTACAGAAACTATTACCGTTGAGGAAAAAGTAACCGTACCGGTTGAGCCACAAATTACTTATCAACAAGGTGCAAATGGTACGACTTACGCTTCTGATGGTAACATTACAGGTCCGGTGAAAGCGGGAACAGGTAATACAGAAGTACCCGTTTCTAATAATGGCATTCGAGCAACAGCAGGAACAGTATCAGCTGTAACAGCTTCTGTAGGTAATGCAAACCAAGTAGAAAATCGTACAACTTCGACTATTCGAGCGACAACCGCCTCTGAAAATCCATCGTCTGCCTCAAATACAACGGTAGCTCCTGCTTCATCAATTAAATGGCAATGGCCAACCAATGGACGTGTCATTTCAGGCTTCTCATCAGCAGAAGGTGGCAATAAAGGTTTAGATATCGCGGGCTCGAAAGGGCAAGACGTGCGTGCAGCGGCAGCAGGTAAAGTTGTATATGCAGGTAATGCCCTACAAGGTTATGGTAACTTAATTATCATCAAACATACCGATGACTTCTTAAGTGCTTATGCACATAACAATACCATTGATGTTGATGAGCAAGATACAGTTAAAGCCGGTCAGAAGATTGGTACTTTAGGTAGTACCGGTACAAACACCAACAAGCTTCACTTTGAAATTCGTTACAAAGGGAAATCTGTCGATCCTGCTCGTTATTTACCAAGAAAATAATGGTAAACTTTTAGCGTAATTTGACCGCTTGTTTCATCTTATATTAGGAACAAGCGGTTATTTTTTATAGGAATTTTACAAATGAGCAAAACTACACGCTGCGATTGGTGCGGTGAGAGCGAACTTTACGTGAAATATCACGATGAAGAGTGGGGAAAACCTGAATTCAATAGCATCAAGCTATTTGAGAAAATTTGTCTTGAAGGACAACAAGCGGGGCTTTCGTGGATTACTGTACTGAAAAAGCGAGAAGCTTATCGTCAAGCATTTCATCAGTTTGATCCTGTAAAAATTGCTCAAATGACAGAAAAAGATCTCGAACAACTAATGCAAAATGCCGGTTTAATCCGCCACAGAGCAAAATTAGAAGCCATTATAAAAAATGCAAAAGCTTATCTTGCAATGCAGGAAAAAGACGAAGATTTTAGTGAATTTATTTGGGGATTTGTGAACCATCAACCACAAATTAATGATGTACCCTCGCTTCAAACTGTTCCGGCTAAAACAGATACTTCAAAGGCTATGTCTAAGGCGTTAAAAAAGAGAGGATTTGTTTTTGTGGGTGAAACGACTTGTTACGCTTTTATGCAATCAATGGGACTGGTTGATGACCACTTGAATAATTGCATCTGTAAAACGAAATAGCGATAAAAAAATTAGGCGACCAGTGGTCGCCTAATCTCAATCCTAATTATTGATTGTTTTGAACGTAATCAATTGCTGATTGAACTGTAGTAATTTTTTCAGCTTCTTCATCTGGAATTTCGATATCGAATTCTTCTTCTAAAGCCATTACTAATTCAACGGTATCTAAAGAGTCAGCACCTAAATCTTCAATGAAAGAAGCTTCCGGTTTAACGTCTTCTGCTTTCGCGCCAAGTTGATCAACAATGATTTTTTTTACGCGTTCTTCAATGCTCATTTTGTTTTTCCTATAGTGAATATCGCATAAGTGCGAGAGTTAATTAGTGTAATCGAAATAATTTTAGATACAACCTTTTTATAGAAAGGTCAAACCAGACTATTCCAATACACAAGAATAAAACTGTATCTGTTCTACCATTCTATCATTATGTTTGTCTTTAATCTATAGAGATAGTTCAAATTTCCAGATCTGATTAACGAACTTTCGCTAATTCAGTTCTCATTTGCTCGATGACAGCTTTATAATCAGGCTGGTCAAAAATCGCAGAACCCGCTACAAACATATCTGCACCGGCGGCGGCAATTTCGGCAATATTATTGATTTTTACGCCACCGTCCACTTCCAAACGAATGTTGTAACCACTGTCATCAATGCGTTTTCGAACTTCACGCAGCTTGTCTAAGGTAGATGGAATAAAAGATTGCCCACCAAAGCCCGGATTTACCGACATCAATAAAATCACATCAACTTTATCCATCACATAATCTAAATAGTGCAAAGGCGTTGCAGGATTGAATACCAAGCCGGATTTACAACCTAAATCACGAATAAGTTGTAAATTACGATCAATATGTTCTGTTGCCTCTGGGTGGAAAGTAATGTAATCGGCTCCTGCCTTAGCAAAATCAGGAATTAAACGCTCAACAGGTTTCACCATTAAATGCACGTCAATCGGACATTGAATGCCATAATCTCGTAATGCTTGGCAAATTGCCGGTCCAAAGGTTAAATTAGGCACATAGTGATTATCCATTACATCAAAATGAATTAAATCCGCCCCAGCCTTTAGCACATCTTTCACATCATCACCCAATCTAGCTAAATCTGCCGATAAAATCGAAGGGGCAATCAAATAAGGATTTTTGCTCATATTTCCTCACAATTTATGAATAAATGGTTGTTAGATTAACATAATTTTAAAAATGAAAATCAGATCTAGATCTAAAAATTAGCTTTTTCTTTAAATTCCATAAAAAAGTTATGGAATAAAAATTAAATTTCGTATAACATATATTCCATAATATAATTATGGTTAATAGCCTATTGTCAAATTTTGGAGAAAATATGAAAAAAGGGATCCATCCTGAAAATTATCGTGAAGTACTGTTTTATGATGCCTCTGTACAACAAGGCTGGGTTATCCGTTCTTGTGCATCGACGAATAAAACAATGGTATGGGAAGATGGTAAAGAGTACCCACTTTATACCTTAGATACTTCATCGGCATCGCACCCGGTTTACACAGGTAAACGTCGTGAAGTGAATAATGAAGGTCGTGCAAGTCAATTTAAAGATAGATTTAAAGGCTTTGCTGCAACACTTTCAAATAAAAAATAAGAAGGACATAAAATGAAAATTTTAAATTCATTAAAATCGGCAAAAACACGCCACCCTGACTGTCAAATTGTAAGACGTAAAGGTAAACTGTACGTAATTTGCAAAACCAATCCAAGATTTAAAGCTCGTCAGCGTTAAAAAGAATAGCACCTTAATTCACTCCAATTAAGGTGCTAATTTTTTATAACTAAATGTTCCCAATAATCCACTTAATTTGCTATTTTCCCTCATAGTTCCATTATCAATAAAACAATTCATACTATAAAACCATTTCATTATGGCTTATTCCATTTAGTTATTTGCAAGCGGTCATTTTTCCCTTTAAATTTGCAAATACTAAATTTTACCAATTAAAAGGAACTTATTATGTTGAAAAAATTATCAGTTGCCGCATTAGCACTTACTCTTTCTGTTTCTGCATTTGCGAAAGAGAGCTTACTTGAGCGTATCAATAACAAAGGCACAATTACTGTTGGTACAGAGGGAACCTACGCACCTTATACCTATCACGATGAGAGCGGTAAATTAACAGGCTATGATGTAGAAGTAACCCGTGCGGTAGCAGAAAAGCTCGGCGTGAAAGTTGAATTTAAAGAAACACAATGGGACGCGATGTTAGCTGGTTTAAAAAGTGAGCGTTTTGACTTAGTGGCAAACCAAGTTGGTTTAACATCACCGGAACGCCGTGCAACATTTGATAAATCTGAAGCGTACAGCTGGGACGGTGCAGCATTATTAGTGCGTGAAGATGAAACCAAAATCAAAAGCCCGGCTGATGTAAAAGGTGTAAAAACGGCACAAACATTAAGCTCTAACTATGGCGAATTAGCACGTGAAAGCGGTGCGGATATCGTGCCAATCGACGGTATGGCACAAGGCTTACTATTAATTCAGCAAAAACGAGCTGATGCAACCTTCAATAGCCACTTATCACTATTAGATTACTTGAAAAAGAATCCGAATTCAGGCTTGAAAATCGTGTGGGAAAAAGAAGAAAAAGTGGGAGCAGGTTTAGTGGCAAACAAAGGTAACGATGAAGCATTAGCAAAAATCAGTCAAGCAATCGTTCAATTACGCGAAGATGGTACATTAAAAAAATTAGGTGAACAGTTCTTCGGTAAAGATATTAGTGTACAATAATCCGTATTGGATTTGGCTGAGGGGCGACTTCGCCCCTTTTGTTTTTTTAAGTTTAATCTCCCTACTATTTCAAAAGTAAGGGAGATTTTAGGTTTTTAGATGTTAAACGATCTGTTACTTTCTATTCCCTTTATGACCCAAGCCCGAGTGGATTTGGTATTAAGTGGCTTCTTGCCTATGGTAAAAGCCGCCTTTTTAGTCTCTATTCCATTGGCAATTGCCTCCTTTGTTATTGGTATGTTGATTGCTGTAAGTGTTGCGTTAGTAAGAATTAGTCCATCCACTAGCATTCTACACCGCTTGTTGCTGCTATTTGTAAAAGGTTACATATCAATTATTCGTGGCACACCGATGCTGGTGCAGATCTGTATCGTATTCTATGGATTACCTGCGGTAGGTATTTTCATTGATCCTATCCCGGCAGCGATTATTGGCTTCTCGCTAAATATTGGAGCTTATGGCTCTGAAACTATTCGTGCCTCAATTTTATCTGTCCCCAAAGGACAATGGGAAGCAGGCTATACTATCGGTATGACTTATATGCAAACTTTCCGCCGTATCATTGCACCACAAGCCATTAGAGTGGCAGTACCACCACTGAGCAACACCTTTATCGGATTGTTCAAAGATACCTCACTAGCCTCTGTCGTAACCGTTACTGAAATGTTCCGTGTTGCACAACAGGTGGCAAATATGTCTTATGATTTCCTTCCGGTTTATATTGAGGCAGCAATTATCTACTGGTGCTTCTGCTGGGTACTATTCTTAATTCAAGCAAGACTTGAAGTTCGTTTTAACCGATTTGTGGCGAAGTAGGAGGAAAGAATGATAAAAATCCGTAATATTCACAAAACCTTTGGACAAAATACAATTCTACGAGGAATTGATTTAGACATTCAAAAAGGGCAAGTCGTTGTTATTTTAGGACCATCCGGTTCAGGTAAAACGACTTTTCTACGTTGTTTGAATGCGTTAGAAATGCCAGAAAAAGGTACGATAGAGTTTACTGATAATGCTCCATTAATAATTGATTTTGGTACAAAAACAAGTAAAAAAGATATTTTAGCACTCCGTCGTAAATCGGGTATGGTGTTCCAAAACTATAACCTCTTTCCACACAAAACGGCATTGGAAAATGTGATGGAAGGACCTGTATTTGTGCAGCAACAAGCGGTCGAAATTGCTAAAGAAAATGCAAAACGCTTACTTGCAAAAGTGGGATTATCAGATAAAGCCGATCTCTATCCATTCCAACTGTCGGGCGGACAGCAACAGCGAGTTGGCATTGCAAGAGCTCTAGCAATTCAGCCAGATTTAATGCTATTTGATGAACCGACCTCAGCCCTTGACCCTGAATTAGTACAAGATGTATTAAATACAATGAAAGAGCTCGCCAACGAAGGCTGGACGATGGTAGTGGTTACTCACGAAATCAAGTTCGCCCTTGATGTCGCCGATATTGTAGTTGTAATGGACGGTGGGGAAATTGTAGAACAAGGCTCACCACAACAACTCTTTAAAAACCCACAACACGAACGAACAAAACGTTTCCTACATCAAATTCGGGCTGATGGATAATAAAAAATCGGCTCCTTAATTAACCTAAGGAGCCGATTTTATTTCTATTGCTTAATTAAGCCGCAGCCCACAGCCCACCAAAAATTTGGTAAAACAAGCTGTTTAATAGCAATAGTCCAAAGCCTAATACCATTACCGAGAAATCTAACATTCCTGTTCTTGGAAGTAGTTTGCGGATAAAACCTAACACCGGTTCAGTAATTTGAGCAACAGTATAATCAAGTGGGTGGTTACCCTGTGTAACCCAACTCATCAATGCACGAATTAAGGTGGTGAAAAAGAGAATTTGTCCGAAGGTTTTTACTAAACTTAATAAACCGATTAATACGGCACGAGGCAAATCCAGTCCGAAGAGGATAAATTGCAAAGTAACTAATGCCGCAGCAATCAAAAGTGCAGGAAAGCAGATATTTTTAACCGTTGGAATTAATTTACCAACAGGGGCAACCAAAGGCTCTGTGATTTTGAGCAAGGTTTGCGAAATAGGCAAACGTGGATCAACTCGACAAAATTGTAGCCACGTTCTGAGTACCAGCACAAAATTGAAAAAGCCAACAACTAACGAAATAACAGGGGCTAAAAATTCCATTTATTTCTCTCTTTTATACTTGAAATTAAAAAAACAAGCGGTCGTTTTTACGAAAAAATTTGCAAATTTTCAGAAAAATATGACCGCTTGTATCAGTGTAAATCAATTAAACTTGTGCTGGGTAATCCCACCAAATATCGAACAACTCGCTTACTTGTACATTTTGTAAACCGTTGTTTTCTAACCAAGTTTTCACTAATTGACGGTGAGATTCATCACATTTGCCTAATTTTTCTAAGCAAACTAAACCTTCCCAATTTAAGTAGCCGTTTGCTTCTAACGCTAAACCGTTTGGTTTGATCACTTCATCAATGAAACGATCAACTGTTTCATCGATTTGGTCGATACCTGTGTTTTCAGCAAAACTAAATTTGATTAAAAAACCTAACTCTTGGTATTCACCTAAGTGCATTTTTTTACGCTGACGTGCATTACGTTGAACTGCCATTTTTTTCTCTCCTCTATTAAGTAAACTGTTACTTATTTTTTAACAAAATATAGATCCCACACACCGTGCCCTAGTTTATGACCTCTTTCTTCAAATTTGGTTAAAGGTCGGAAATCCGGGCGTGGAATAAAATCATTGGTCGGTGATGTATTTTGCAATTTATCCTCAAATTGGCGTAACACTTCAAGCATATGCTCTGAGTAATTTTCCCAATCGGTTGCAAAATGAATAAAGCCGTTTGGGCTTAATTTTTCAATCACTCTTGTGATAAATTCAGGCTGAACAATACGACGTTTGTGGTGTTTTGCTTTCTGCCAAGGGTCTGGGAAATAGAGCTGTAAACCACCTAATGAGCTATCTGCGACACTATCTCGCAGAATTTCCGTTGCATCGTGGCAAATCACTCTCAGATTTTTCACGCCTTTTTCTAACGCATAAGCAATACAAGCTCCAACACCCGGTGTGTGAACTTCTATGCCGATGTAATTGCGATTTGGGTTTTGTTCCGCCATTTCAACCAGCGATTTCCCCATTCCAAAACCAATTTCTAGCACAACGGGGTTATTGTTGCCGAAAATCTGTTCAAAATTAAAGGGGATTGGTTGATAATCTAGCCCTAAATTCGCCCAGTTGTTGTTCATCATATCACGTTGATAATCGCTTAAGCGACCGGTACGCAATACGAAACTACGCACTTTTCTTAAATAACGACCATCTTCGGTAAATTCAGCTTGCTCAACCGTTTTACGTTTTTTATCTGCAAAGGTTTGTTTGTCTGACATTTTCTCGCCTTAAAACTTCACTAATGCAGAACCCCAAGTCCAGCCGCCGCCGAAAGCCTCGAGAAGTAATAATTGACCACGTTTTACACGCCCATCACGCACTGCTTCGTCTAGTGCTACCGGCACCGTCGCCGCACTGGTGTTGGCATATTTATCAAGGGTTACTACCACTTGGTCCATTTCCATCTCTAATTTTTTCGCCGTTGCAGTGATAATACGTAAATTTGCTTGATGTGGAATGAGCCAATCAAGATCTGATTTTTGTAAATTATTTGCTTCTAACGTTTCTTCTACCACGCTTGAAAGTTGGTTCACTGCAATTTTGAAAGTTGCGTTGCCCTGCATTTCAATAAAGCCGGAACGCTCTTCACCACGCTTTTGACCTTTTAAGGTAAGATTATTGTCCAAATCCGGCGAAGCGTGTAAGTGCGTTGAAATAATCCCTTGCTCCTCACTGGCTTCTAAAATAACTGCACCTGCTCCATCGCCAAATAACACAACGGTGCTGCGGTCAGTTTCATCTAACATTCTGGAGTTGATGTCTGAACCAATCACTAACGCTTTTTTCACTTGCCCGTTACGCACAAATTGTTCGGCAACACTCAACGCATACACAAAGCCCGTGCAAGCAGCTGCCACATCAAATGCAATAGCATCTTGAATATTGAGCAAGCCTTGAATTTGGCAAGCCGCACTTGGATAAGCGTGGGAATTGGTAGTTGTACCAACTACGATTAAACCAATTTCATTAGCGTCAATTTTTGCCATTTCTAAGGCTTGTTGAGCCGCTTTTGCTCCCATTGTAGCAACGGTTTCATCAGCTCTTGCAATACGGCGTTCACGAATGCCCGAGCGAGTAACAATCCATTCATCAGAGGTGTCCACCATTTTTTCTAAATCAGCATTGGTACGCACCTGACTTGGTAAATAACTTCCCGTTGCTAAAATTTTGCTGTTCATATTTTTGATTATTCTCAATCGATTAAAATAGTAATCCGTTATTATAGCTTGAAAATAAAGAAATTTATAGACTTTACAAGCGGTTGTTTTTGGTAAATTTTTTACTAAAAACAACCGCTTGTAAATTTATTGAACCGCAATTTTGACACTCACGACTTCCTGTGGCTGGAGTAAAGTGTTCAAACGAGCAGTTTCAACACAAACCATTTTCTGATAAGCATTTTCGCTCATTCCGCCTGTTGGCTTATGCCAAGGGTTCCATAAAACCGTTTCTGTTGCATTACGATGTTCAATCACAATAGCTCTTTGGTAAGCGAAATCTTGAATGATATTCGTTGGGTTCGCCGCATAAATACAGTCTATGTTTTGATCTATCCGGCGAGGAGACGGCACTTCAACGGCTTGATTGGTTAATTTATCAAAACAACGGATTGGCAAACCTTGTACTTCCACTTTTTCAATATCGCCCACATTAAAATAAGTATGTAATGCAAGCTGTGCCGGCTCTTGGGCTAAATGGGTAAAGTGTAGCTCGCAAGTTTCGCCTAAAATCATCTCCATTCTGGCTTCCTGTGCTAAAGTGAACACTAAACGAACGTTTTCACTAGAACAAGAATGTTCAACTAAATTCCACTCTCGAATACGTGCCGTACCGTGAGCAGGTTCTTTTACTGGTCCAAACCAAGGGTAACAAATCGGCACACCGCCCCGAATTGCTGTGCCTGCTTTAAAAGGCTCAATCTCACTTAACCACAATACATCTTGCTTTGCATTATGTGGCTGCCAACTTAGTAATTGTGCTCCTTGTAATGCAATTTTGGCTTTGACTTTACTATGATTTACTTCCAGCACGTCTAATTCATTATATTTGGTTAATTTTAATTCATTGCTCAAGTTCATAATATATTCCTTTGATGAGTGAAATGATTGAAAAGCAACAAAAATGTGAATGAGATCACAAAACTAAGCATTAATTTTCTACCTCTTTTAGGTAGTCGCTATAATAGTTAATATTCTAACATAGATAAGGAGAAAACTATGAAAACGCTCGGCGAATTTATTATTGAAAAACAAGCCGAATACCCTGGAGCGAAAGGTGAATTAAGTGGTATTTTGTCATCAATTCGTTTAGCTGCAAAAATTATTCATCGTGAAATTAACCGTGCGGGCTTAAGCCAAGATATTTTAGGCACAGCAGGCTCTGAAAACGTGCAAGGCGAAGCTCAAATGAAGCTTGATGTTTTCGCAAATGAAACAATGAAAAAAGCCTTATTAGCCCGTGAGGACGTAGCAGGTTTTGCTTCAGAAGAAGATGATGACTTTGTTGCATTTGACACGGAACGTGGTCGCAACGCAAAATATATTTTAATGACGGATCCGCTTGATGGATCGTCTAACATTGAAGTGAATGTATCTGTTGGTACGATCTTCTCGATCTACCGCCGTGTTTCGCCAATTGGTACGCCTGTAACCAAAGAAGATTTCTTGCAAGAAGGGCGTAAACAAGTTGCTGCCGGTTATGTTACTTATGGCTCATCAACAATGTTGGTTTACACCACAGGTAATGGCGTGAATGGCTTTACTTACGATCCATCACTCGGCTTATTTATTCTTTCTCATCCCGATCTCAAAACGCCGACAGAAGGAAAATATTACTCTATCAACGAAGGGCAATATGTAACCTTCCCTCAAGGGGTAAAACGCTTTATCAAATATTGCCAAGAAACGGACGAAGCCACTAAACGCCCATATTCATCACGTTATATCGGCTCGTTAGTATCTGACTTCCACCGCAATTTATTAAAAGGTGGGATCTACATTTATCCAACTTCAACCGTTTACCCGAAAGGCAAATTACGTTTACTCTATGAATGCAACCCAATCGCCTTCTTAGCGGAACAAGCAGGTGGAATGGCAACTGACGGCTTTAATCCGATTTTGGATATTAAACCAACTGAGTTACACCAACGTGTGCCATTCTTTGTTGGCTCAAGCTCAATGGTGAAACAAGCGGGCGAATTTATGCAAGAATTTGCAAAATAGAACGCCCTCTGAAACAAAAGGCGAACATCACGTTCGCCTTAGTTTTATCTAATCCACTCTCTTATAAATTCAGTAATTTGTTCCACATCATTAATATCAAGTAAATTCTCTCGCTCAAGAAAATAATCCGTTGCGGTAGCAATCGTCCACTTATCAAGCTCCGGCAATGGCTTTTCAATCTCTTTGCGGTGGAGCTGAATTTTCGGCAAAGTTTCGTGTTTAAAGCCTTCCACGAAAACAAGATCGATCTCTTGCGGATTGAATTTTGCAATTAATTGAGAAAATTCGACCGCTTGTTTGGTTTCTGTCATTAACGCCCAACGTTCATCGCACACAATCATTGTCGGATTTGCTCCTGCTTCACGCAAGCGGTGGCTGTCTTTGCCTTTTTTATCCACATCAACATTATGGTGGGAGTGCTTAATCAAGCCAACCCGAATGCCACAAGCGGTCAATTTTGGGATTAATTTTTCCAATAAGGTGGTTTTGCCCGTGCCGCTGTAGCCTGTAATCGCAAGGGTTTTCACCGGAAATTGGCTTACTCGGTTTAAATCTTCCAATGTATTCACGTTCGTGAATGCGGATTTTTGTTCAGAAAAATCCACCGCCACACTTTTTTGTGATTGGAAAAACCAAAGCAAACGGCGTTCGCCTGAAGCTAAATAGTGGCTCAATTCCTCTTTTACCGAATGATGAACCAACGCAAACGTTGGGTGTGGTCGCTCACCATCGTGAACATAGGCAATTTGAGCGTTGTTAATGCGTAAGGCGGTGTGTAATTTTTGCAATAACTTCGTTGGAATAAAAGGCGTATCACAAGGCACAAAGAGCAAATAGTCGCTGTCAATTTTCTCTAAGCCTGATAGCATTCCGCTTAGTGGACCTTGAAAATCAGGTAAACTATCTTGGTAATAAGGAATTGTAGGATAAAGTTGCTGATATTGCTCAATAGAACGATTAATATTAAGCCAAATGTCGCTAACTTGTGGGGAAAGACGGGTTAAAATGTGTGAAATAAGCGGTTTTCCATCAAAAAGTTGCAACCCTTTTTCCACGCCATTCATTCGGCGAGCCAAACCGCCGGCTAAAATCACGGCTGAAATACGTTCTTCTATTATTTTACTCACAGCTTTATCCCTTAAAATTTTGCAAAAACTAAAGCAAAAGTATATTATTTCGCTTAATTTCCAACAAGATTTTTTAAGGGGCAAACAATGAAATGCAAACGCTTGGAAGAATTATTAGAGTTACTTGGCGAACATTGGCGTAAAAATCCTGACTTACACCTCATTGATATTTT
>NZ_JBXGGI010000048.1:0-10031 GCF_056854775.1 Mannheimia sp. | reverse complement strand
AAACGCCACTTATTCCACAAGATCGCTTTTCGATTGGCAGCCGTTATACGGTAAGAGGCTTTGATGGTGAATTAACCCTTTCAGGTCAGCGTGGTTGGAACTGGCGAAATGAATTGGTGTGGGCGTTTACGCCAAACCATTCATTCTATTGGGCGGTTGATGGCGGAAGAGTTTATGGCTGGTCAGATGAAAGTCTACAGTTAGGGCATCACTTAATGGGGACTGCTATTGGGCTTAGAGGCGGTATAAAAGGTTTTCATTATGATCTGTTTCTTGGCAAACCGATAAGAAAACCGGAAGGATTTAGAACTTCTGATGGTGTGGCGGGTTTTAATGTCGGTTATCAATTTTAGTTTGCGTAGAAGTAAGTAAGATATTTTGTAGAAGTGGCAGATATGTCCACCCTAAATGCAAATTTTTGAGGAAAACAAAATGAACAAACAATGTTTCCGTGTGATTTTCAGTAAAACACTGCAACGCTTAGTGGTTGTTTCAGAATTAGCAAAAAGTGAAGGGAAAGCCGAACGTGAGGGCTTAGCAAGCGGTAAGATTTTGCAAAAAATTTGTAATTTACGACCGCTTGTATTTAGCCTGTTTTGTGCTTTAGGCTTTGTGTCGTTTGTAGAAAATGCATTAGCGGAAACCTTGATTATTCAAGCTGATAACACTGCTCAGAAAAGTCAGCAGCCGATTATTCTTTCCACCGCAAACGGATTGCCGCAAATCAATATTCAAACCCCGAATGACAAAGGGCTTTCCCACAATAAATACTCGCAATTTGATGTGGCGGAGAAAGGAGCGATTCTCAACAACAGCCGCACTAACACTCAAACTCAGCTGGCAGGGCAAGTTACAGGCAACCCTTACCTTGCACGAGGCGAGGCAAAAGTGATTTTAAATGAGGTCAATTCTAACAAACCAAGTGTGATGAAAGGCTATGTAGAAGTAGCAGGTAAAAAAGCTGATGTGATTATTGCTAATCCTTCGGGCTTACATTGCGAAGGCTGTGGCATTATCAATTCAGATCGAGCGACATTTACCACCGGTAAACCACAAATTCAGCACGGCAATCTGGACAGCTTTGTGGTGGAAAAAGGCAAAGTAAAAGTATCAGGTAAAGGAATGGATAACAGCCGTGTGGATTACACGGAAATCATTGCCCGAGAAACCGAAGCGAATGCGGGGATTTGGTCGAAGAAAGAAACCACTGTTATCACAGGTAAAAATACTGTCAAGCGGTCAGATTCTGATAAAAAATTGCAAATTATCAGCACAAAACAACCGCTTGCAGAGGACGCTAAACCACAATTTGCGATTGATGTGGGCGAGCTGGGCGGAATGTATGCAGGCAAAATTCATTTAATCGGCACAGAACAAGGCGTTGGGGTGAGAAACGCAGGGCATATAGGAGCGAGTGCAGATACACTACAAATTGACTCTCAAGGGAGAATTGTCAATACAGGCACATTAAATGCCGCAAATCCTGTTACATTAACAGCAAGTAAAGGCATTGATAACAAGGGTAAGATTGAAAACAAGCGAGGAGATATTCAACTTAAATCTCAGACGGATATTCAAAACAACGGTTCAGTTGTAGCACGCAATGGCAATATTCAGAAAAACGCCAATGCTCAAATTCAGCAAAGTGGTGAAACGGTGGCGAAAGGGAATATCACCTATACAGCTTCTACCATTCACACTACCAAAGATTCATTAATTGCTGCTGGCGTTGAGGTAACAGATACTGCTCAAGGCGAAACACGTAAGCTAGAAGAGAAATCTGAAAACGGAAAAACAGTTCAACTTAACAGTTCAGGCAAAACTACCGCTCAGGGGAAAAATATTGTCTCCGGTAAAATTACGATTTCTGCCTCAGAAATTGATGCTAACCTAAGCCAAAATAATGCACATACAATTGAATATACGGCGAAATCAGGCGATATTCAGGCAGATAATGCACGTTTAACGGCAGAACAAATCCATTTAACTACGCCAAACTTACTTTCCACACAAGGCAGTTTTTTAACGGCGGAAGTGATAAACACATCACAAAAATCCTTAAATGCACAAAATGCCGTGTGGAAACAAACGGGCGAGCAAGATTTCCACTTAACCGGAGAGAATATTAATACGCAAGGTGGCGAGTTTAGCACACAGGGTAATTTTTTCATTAATGCTAAGCAATTAGAAAATCGACAAGGCACACTAAGTAGTGGAAAATCGCTCTCTTTGGATTTAACCGGTTATTTAAATTCAACCGATGGAAAATTATTTGCGGGCGAAAACCTAACACTCAATAGCCAAAACTTAAATAATGATAATGGCTTAATTTATGCTAAACAAAAAATAGGTATCACGGTTAAAAATGGCTTAGTGAGTAATAAAAATACGAATTCAACCTATAAAGGTATTATTGCGGGCAAGGAATTATTATTAGAAAGTCAGACACTTGATAATACAAAAGGGCAAATAACAAGTGAACATATTGGTTTAACCACTTCTCAAATCAATAATGTAGAAGGAGCTATTCGTGCTGAGCATAATGCAGATATTAATGCAGATACATTGTTTAACCACAAAGGAATAGTTTCTTCGGTTCAGAATGCTAATTTAACGGTTAGCGAAATTAGCCAACAAAAAGGGATTATTGAGGCTCAACACCTACAATTAAATTCAAATACCCTTACTTCCACAGAAAATAGCCTTATTTTTGCAGAGCAACTTAATCTTACCACTAAAGGTGAATTGAATAATCAAGATAGCCGTATTGTTGCGAAAAAAGGAGCTTATTTAACAACAGGTAGCAATGTAACTAATATTCGCGGAGTTATTGGTAGCCAAACTGCGGATTTACAGTTAAATACTCATAATCATCAGATCAATAATACAGAGGGTAAAATTGTTGCGGCTCAAAAATTGAATGTACGAAGTGGTTCATTATCTAATGAGCAAGGTCTTATTACGGCGAATAATATTAGCCTAGATACGAATAACAGCACATTAAATAATCAAAATACGCTGACTAGCCAAAAAGATAAAGGTATTATCGCTCAGCAGAATTTAGTATTAAATACAAAAATGCTAGATAACCGGATGGGTAATATCATCGGTTTTAATAATGCTCAAATCAATACAAGCGAAATAATTAATAATAGCGGGCAAATTCGTATTAGCGGTGATCTTGATATTCAATCGAAAAGCTTATCGCAACAAAATGGATTGATTACAGCAGGCAAGGCAACACTGGCTTTGTCGGAGCTTAATTCAAATCAAAATAGCGAAATTAGTGCGAGTGAAATTACCCTCAATGCCGATAAAGTCTCTAATCAAAATAGCCGTTTACAAGCAGAGAAATCATTCACACTAGAAGCCAAGCAGGGCATTACTAACCATAATGGGATTATTGCCAGCAAAACAGCCTCTCTTACAATTAATACTCACCAATCAACGCTGGATAATGCGAATGGCACGCTGTTTGCTAACCCAACTTTAAACATTCAAAGCGGTAAGCTAGATAACCGAGCCGGGTTAATTTCGGCAAAACAGACGGAAATTAATACACAGCAAAACCACATTGATAACCGTAATACGCAAGCTGAAAATAAAGGCATTATCGGCTTAGATAAACTTTCTCTAAATCATCTTTCCGTGCTTAATAACGAACAAGGCTTTATCCATTCAAATAAACAATTGGCGGTTTCGGCTACTTCTAACATTAATAACCAACAAGGCATTTTAAATAGTAAAGAGAATTTAACGCTTAATGCCGAACAAATTGATAATAAAGCCGGCACAATCAGTGCGAAAACAGCGGAAGTGAATGCGAAATCAATTGATAATAACGCAGTAAGTAATGTTGGTTCGTTGATTTTAGGTACAACTCAGCTTGTATTAAATACAGAGCAGTTAGCTAACCAAAACACAAAAAGAAAAAACACCGATAAAGCCCCGACACAAGGTATTCAAGCAGGGCAATTAACGCTAAACAGCAATACGCTTTCTAATCAGCAAGGGGGTATTTATGTTGCTGATGTTGCAACGATAACGGTTAATCAAGCCCTCAATAATTTACAGGGTGAATTACTTTCAGATAATGAATTAACCATCAAAGAAGGTGGTAATTTAAGTCTGAACAATCAAGAAGGTTTAATTCAAGCGAAAAATCGCATTAACTTATCGGCAAAAACGCTAGAACAGGAAGGCACAATTAAAACGCAAGGGGATTTAACCGTTCGTTTAAAAGATAGCTTTACCTTAAATAAAGCCTTTGAAGTGGGTAATGATCTCGATTTTAGTACGCAAGGCGATTTTACTAATAATGTTGCTTTATTGATTGGTAATAGTGCAACCCTTTCTGCAAATCAAATTACCAATACTGCAAGAGGTGAAATTTCCTCAAAAAATAGCAAATTGAAAGCGAAAGAGATTACCAACAGAGGCTTGATTGATGGCGAGAAAACACTACTCAATGCAAGCAAAATTACGAATATTGGCACAGGTAGGATTTATGGGAATCATCTCTCATTTAAAGCAAAAAATATAGATAATCTTGCAGAAACGATTGATGGAAAAACCAGCTCTGCCACTATTGCGGCAAGGAAGCGTGTAGATTTTGGTGTTGGTACACTTACTAATCGAGATCACTCTTTAATTCTAAGTTTAAATAAAATGGCAATAGGTGGCGATTTAGATGATGAAGGTTATGCCACTGGCAAGGCTGATTTTATTGATAATGGCAGTGCAACGATTGAGGTACTAGGAGAGGGGAATATCAATACAGCAAGGTTGTTAAATCAGGATATTCATCTGAAATTAGGTGTTGAGAAAACAACAGAAAGTATCAAGGAAGCAGCACTAGAATCTAAACCGACAGAACGATATCGCATAGGTACAGAGGCTTATTATGACTGGTCTGGAAGAAGTGCTTGGATTGCATTTTATGATCGTAGCAGACCAACAATTTCTGAAAAACAATTATATATTTGGGAATATAAAAGGGATACATATACACCTTATATTGAGAAACAAGACAGTGCAAAAATTAGTATAGGAGGAAATTTTTATCTCAAAGGGGATGATCTACATAATAAACATAGCCAATTATTAGTTGGGGGTAAATTATTCTTAGGTAATCAAATGTTTGATAAGAATGTTGATAATTCTTCATTAGTATCAGGCACTACAATGCTAAAAAATGAAGATTTAGATAAAATCATCAAAGTAGAAGAATATGATGGGGAAGCTAAATTTTTACAACATTATAGAAGTCATGGCAGGAATGGGCATAGACATATCAAAATATCTGATATGAATCCGAGAACTTACAATATCACAGAAACCTTTGATATTGTAAGAAACACCATCGGCACCCCAATTTCATCTAATGCAATGGTGGATGAACAAACCAAAGCCAAAAATATTTCCCTAGACACCATCAGTATTACAGGGGCTAATACCGACTCAAACAGCAGTACAGTAAATATTAAACTTACACCAACAATTAATGATCAAGATAAAAACACTATCGTTGATTCAGGGCAGGTTGTCGGTAAATTAGATAAAACAATTGATAATTTTGATGTGAATAAACTGGGCGAGCTAGAAATGCCAACCATCAAAACTCATTTATCGGATGTGAATTTACCGCAGGCGAGTTTATACAAAATCAACCCAGAGGCAACGAATGGTTATATTGTTGAAACCGATCCTAAATTTACCGACCGTCGCAAATGGTTAAGTTCAGATTATATGTTCGAGCAACTTCGTCATAACCACGATAACGTGCATAAACGCTTAGGCGATGGGTTTTATGAGCGAACCTTGATTAACGAACAAATCAACCAATTAACAGGCAGACGTTTTATTGCCGGCTACAACGATGATTTAGAGCAATACAAAGCGTTAATGAATAGTGGGGTGAAATACGCTCAACAATTTAACCTTGCTATTGGTGTAGGCTTAACAGCAAAACAGATGTCGGAGCTAACGACCGATATGGTTTGGCTAGTCAATAAAGAAATCACCCTTGCAGATGGACGAAAAGTTACCGCTCTTGTGCCACAGGTTTATTTAGTGGCTCGCAATAGTGATATTACCTCTCGAGGGTCGGTTATTTCTGCTAATCAAATTATCGGTAGTTTAGATAAGGTGGAAAACAGCGGTGTGATTGCAGGTTTAGATTTAACCCGTTTACACAGTAACCAACTGGAAAACAGAGGCACGGTGTTAGGTAAGAATGTAGATTTATCGGTACAACAGACCTTAATTAACTTAGGTGGTAAGATTGAGGCTGAGGATTCGCTTTCCCTTTATGGAGGAAAGGGAGTAGAGATTGCCAGCACCCTAAGCCATTCAGAGAATAAAGAGGGTACTTTTGTTCGCACCCAGTTAGACCGGCTTGCAAGTGTGAAATTAACAGGCGATAACGGCAGGTTAAGCATTAGCGGAGGTGATATCACCATAAAAGCGGCTTCGCTTAATAGTGCAGGCACGATGGATATTGATACGGAGAATTCGCTTAAGATTACTACGCTCAAAACCCGAAACCGAGAGCATTACAATGGTGATGCTGATAACTACTACCGCTTAGACCAAAGTGCTGAAGTGGGGAATGTCATTTCTGCGAAAGGGGGGATTAGAGCGGTGAGTGGCAACAACCTCACAGTTCGTCAATCGGATATCAGCAGTGAATCAGGGGAAGTGTTATTAGGCTCACGCAAAGGCGATGTGCGAATTGAGGCAGGCAGAGCGGAAGAAACATTAGAAACGGGTCGAAAATCAACCGGTCGAGGGCTGCTCAGTAAAACGACGTTAGTCCACCGTTACGAACACGATATCAGTGAAGCGGTAGGCAGTAATATAGACGGACGAACTGTAAAAGTAGTTTCGTCATCAGGCGATGTTGTGGTTAAGAGCTCCTCGGTGGTGGGCGATGAAGCATTGACTATTTATGGTAAGAATGATGTATCTATTGTATCTGATGTGAATACGCATTACCAAGACGAACTGAGTATGAGTAAAAAATCGGGCTTACTGGGTAGTGGTTTTGGTTTTACGATAGGGTCTAAGAAAGAGCAGATAGAGCAAGACCGCAGGCAACAAAGTGCGGCACGCAGTCAGGTGGGAAGCTTAAGTGGCGACACCGCCATTTATGCAGGCAACCATTACCAACAAACGGGGAGTGTGGTAACTTCGAGAGATGGCGATGTTGATATTTTGGCTAAAACAGCGACAGTAACGGCGGCTCGTTCCGATTATGAAAGCAACTATAAACGTACGGTACAGCAGAAAGGGTTCACGTTTGCGGTGAGTTCACCGGTAACGAATGCGATACAAGCGGTCGAAAAAAGCGTAAATTCTGCAAAATCGGTGGGTAGCAGTAAAAACGACCGTATTAATGCGTTAGGAGCGGTGAATGCTGGTGTTGAGGGGTGGAGAACGGCGGAGCAGGTGGGTAAACTAGCGGAAGCGATAAGCGAAAACCCGATGCAAGCGATGAGTCAAGATATAGGCTTATCCGTTAGTTACGGTAGTCAAAAAAGCACGCAGAGAGAACACAGGCAAGGCAATAATGTTGAGAAAAGCCAAGTGAATGCAGGTGGAAAAGTGAGTATTAGAACAGAGGGTGCAGGAAAAGATTCTGTACTTAATGTTATCGGCTCAGATGTAGGAGGCAAAGGCGGGACAAAACTGTCTTCAGAAGGCGATGTAAATATACTTGCGATAGATGAAAACCACTTAGAGCGAAGTGAAAACAAATCAAGCGGCTTTAATGCAGGTGTTGCTGTTCAGTTTGGTGGCACGGGCAGTCCATCATTCGGTGTAACAGCAGGTGGCAATACAGCCAAAGGCTACGGCAATGGCGAAAGCCAAGCGTGGGTAGGTAGCCGAGTGGGTAGTCAATCTAGCAAAACGGAGATTGAGAGTGGCAACACTGCAAACATAATCGGCTCACAGGTACAGGGCAAACGGGTTGAAGTGAAAGCAAAAGACCTCAACATTCAAAGCCTACAAGACACAATGAGCTATAAGGGAAAACAAGAGAGCGTACAAGGGCAACTCACCGTCGGCTACGGAGCTTCGGGCAGTGTGGGTTATAGCAACTCCAAAATGAATGCGAATTATGCAAGCGTGAAGCAACAGGCAGGGATATTTGCAGGCGATGAGGGGTATGGTTTAGATATTGAAAATAAAGTCCAACTTACAGGTGGGGCTATTCTTTCTACAGCAGAGAAAGATAAAAACCAGTTGTCAGCTCGTACATTCAGCTTTACAGATATAGAAAACCATTCAAATGCTAAAGCCAGCTCCAATGGTTTTGGTATGGGATTCTCAGTTGGTAGAGACCAGAAATCTAAGGAAGACAAAGAGAAAAATGATATTTACCGTGAAAAAAGGCAAAGAAATGGAGAAACCTTTGAGCAGGCAAATCCTAATCAGGCTAACAGTAGCCCAATTAAATTCGGATTAGGGGAAAATGATGTGCATAGTGCTGATTTTTATGCATTAGCAAAAATTGGGGCGGTTAATTTAGTAAGCAATACGAAGAAATCGGAAAGTGCGTCTAGTATTACTTCATCTGTGATTAGTGATGGAATATTTAATATTCGGGATGTAGAAGGGCAAGAAAATCTTAACCGCATTACAAAATCAACAGTAGAGCAAAAAAATCATTTAGATAAACCTGATTATGAATCATTGAGAAAAGAAGTGGAAACAGATTCATCTATTAAACGACAATTCTTTTCTAATATGGCAGGCTTTACAGATGAGGCTTATCGGACGATGTTTATCGCTGAACATAGAATGATGACTGCAGAAGTTGATGAAAAAGGAAATCCGATAAAAGATACACAGTTAGAAGAAGCCCTTGATACTGAAGCTCGTCAAGCAGTACAGGAAAAACTTAATAAGGGGGAAATTACACAATCTGAATATAACCAAGAATTGGAAAATTATAAATATGAGCAATTAGATAAAGGTCGTAATATTTATCAGTTACGCGAAATTTCTGATCAGGAGCGAAATAACCTGCAAAAAGTAACTTATACAGATCCTCTGACAGGAAAATCGGAAACAAGGTATGTGGTGGCATTCAACGGTATTTTTAATGACGAAAATGCAGCAGCTAAATTTGCGTGGCAAAACTATGTGGCTAAAGAAAGTAAATCAGGAAACATAGACAGCCCTATTCATAAAGATGTCTATTTTATTCATCACCCACAGGCAAATAATTCTGTTTCTGAATTATTAGTTGCAGGTTATGAAAAAATGTTTGAAGGTTCTTTTGGTAACTTATTGGGAATGGATAATTCCAGTTTACAAGCAAAAGATATTATGACTAAGTATGGTAAAGATAATCTGTTTATTGGCTCACATAGTCGTGGTACTTTAACCGTTGCTAATGCATTGAGTGCATTGAATAACAAAGAAAATCGTGAGGCTAAATTGCTCTCTGATACAAAGGTTAAAATGGTTGGTCCAGCAGCGAATGTAACCAATTCGGATAATACATTAAGCCAATTACAAACAGGCTCTTCAAGAAATGAGGCGAATAAAGCGGGTTCTATTCGTATTGAAAATCATAAATTAGATCCTATCGGTAGCTTGCCTATTGTATTGGGCGGAAACCCATCCACAATGAATGATAACCACGAAAATAGAGGAGTAATACAACGAATGATTGATATGTTCGGAGATAACTCATCTATGCATAATTGCTATGGTCTAGGTCAGGTACAATGTATCAAAGATGGATACCGACAAAAAGGAGATTTAATGATGAATAAAGAACAAACAATTTATGATTTAAATAGAAATCAAAACGGTAAATAAAAGGAGAAATAGTGATGAAAATATTTAGTATTATTGTTGGTGTTTTCTGTCTGATTGGATGCTCATTCGGTGGATTTAAACCACCTCAGCCGTATTACAAATGGCGTCTTCATGACTCAATAAAATTATATCCGCCTTCACAAGAAGGTAGCTTTTTTGAATTATTAACTCATCGTGAGAATGACATGAGATCTTGT
>NZ_JBXGGI010000047.1:0-35768 GCF_056854775.1 Mannheimia sp. | reverse complement strand
CATCCCTTGACTGAGTTTATCCGTACCTAAAGCGGAAATATAACGCACCTCAATCTGTTCGGGCGAACTCACCCGAGCCAGATAGGTAGCGGTGTTGAGTGAATCACCGCCGTAAGTTTGACGCATATTGCCAAAGGGTTCGCCGTTGAGCTCAATCATACATTCACCGATGATGGCGAGTTTGTTCATTGTTATCTCCTTTTTTGTGAAGCGAATTACACTCCACTATAAGCAGAAAATCCACCATCAACAGGTAATACAATACCACTGATGAAACTTGAATAATGATGATCCATTAAAAATAAAATTGCCCCAACTAACTCATCGGCTTCTCCAAAACGTCCCATTGGAGTGTTGGTTAAAATTTTATTGGCTCGAGTAGTTGGGTTACCCTCACTATCAAAGAGTAATCCTCGATTTTGATTACTGATTAAGAATCCCGGTGCAATCGCATTGCAACGAATACCCACTTTAGAGAAGTAAACTGCAAGCCATTGAGTAAAGTTACTGATAGCCGCTTTTGCACCGGAATAAGCAGGAATTTTGGTCAGTGGCGTATAGGCATTCATACTGGAAATGTTAATAATGTTTGCTCCTTCTTTACCAATCATATCTTTTGCAAATACTTGGGTAGGGAGTAGTGTGCCTAAGTAATTTAAGTTAAAAACAAACTCAATACCGCTTTTGTCCAATTCAAAGAATGATTTTGTATTTTCAGGTAAATTTACTTCGTGAAATTCATTATCGGTGGTCGCTTCCGGATTATTTCCACCTGCCCCATTGATTAAAATATCACAGGTTCCAAAGTCATCGGCAATGGCATCACGAGTGGTTTTAATACTTTCTAAATCTAAGATATTGGTTTGATAGGCTTTTGCTATATAGCCTTCTGCACAAATTTCTTTTGCAAATTTTTGTGCAGATGCAAAATTAATATCTAACAAGGCGACTTTTGCTCCTGTTTTGGCAATTTCTTTGGCAAAATAGGCACATAGAACACCACCTGCACCGGTTATAATAACTACTTTATTCTCAAAATGATGGTTTATAGCAATAGACATAATTCAATCTCCTAAGATAGCCAATTCATTGGTACAATAATGATTCCAGGGAATAGTGTTAGTAAGAGTAAGATAACAGCATAAACTAATAGGAATGGATAAATACCTTTTGTTAAACGAGCTATACCAATTTTTGCAATACCAGAACCGACATATAGGACCGTTCCGACTGGAGGTGTAATTAAACCAATAGATAGGTTAATGACCATCATAATACCGAAGTAGGCAATATCAATATTGTAGGCTCTGAGTAACGGTAACAAAACAGGTACAAAGATAAGCACAGCGGGGATTAAATCCATTACACAGCCAACGAGTAATAAGAAAAGCATAATGACAAACATTAATATCGTTGGGCTATCGGTAATGCCTTTGATGAACTCGACTAATTCCATTGGAATTTGTGCGACGGTTACGGCAAATGCAGAAATCATAGCTGCAGCTGCAACAAACATCACCATTGCGGTTGTTTTTATTGTGCCTAAGAATACATCTTGTATTTTATCTAAGGTTAGACCTTTTAATATCACACTAATAACTGCAGCATAAATGGCGGCAACAACACCTGCTTCAGTCGGGGTAAAAATGCCACCTCTTAATCCTATAATAATGATGACTGGAAGTAATAGCGGTAAAAATGCGGCTTTAAATGCAGCCCAGCGTTCCTGAGCAGTTTGTTTTGGTTCAACAGTTTGTTCTTCATTGCGATATAAATATTTCCACACCAACCATAAACCTATAACCATTAAGAAACCAGGAACCATACCTCCCATAAATAATTTGGTAATTGATGCGCCTGCGGTAATCCCGTAAACAATCATCGGAATGCTTGGTGGGATAACGACAGAAATAATACCTGCTGCACAAATTAACCCTGTAGAACGTGCAACATCATATTTTCTTGCTACCATCATTGGAATTAAAATCGCTCCAAGGGCGGCAGTATCTGCCACGGCAGAACCGGATAACCCTGCAAAAATTAATCCTGAAATGATAACAACGTATCCAAGACCACCTTTTATATGCCCAACCATACTCATTGCAAAATTGATGATTCGTTCAGATATACCACCATGTTTCATTATTTCGCCAGTTAGCATGAAAAAAGGTATGGCCATTAAAGGGAAATTATTTGTACCCATTACAAAGTTTTCTGTGATTAATTGGGCATCAAACATATCCATTTTCCATAACATAAAGCTAGCACTTAATAGCATTGATAGTGCAACAGGGACACCTAGAAAGAGAAAGAAAAATAAACTTCCTAAAAATAACCACAACATATTTATTTCTCCTCTTTAGAAAAAGCTAATCGAATCTGTTTCCACAGATTTGTAAATACAATTAAAAAGTAAGAAACTGCTGAAACTACCGCTGCTAAATATAGGAATGCTGATGAAATCTCGGTTGCAGGCATTTTTTGAGTGTATGTTAATAACATTAATTGATATGCACCGTAAGTGATAAAAGAGAGAGCAACTAATACCAAAATGTCAGCAAAGAAAAGAAAATACATTTGTGCTTTTGCAGGTAAAGCTGAAACAACAATATCCACAGTTAAATGACCTCTTTCCTTCGCAACTAAAATAATTCCCAGGAAGATCATATAAACAAAGCAAATACGAGCAAACTCTTCTGACCAAGCAATACCTGAATCAAAGAAATACCGTAAAACGGCATTAAAGAAGACAAGAATAATCATAGTAGATAGAGCTAGAATTGCGAGTGTTTTCAAGGTTCTATCTAAAGCTGTAGAAATTTTCATAAATTTCCCCTTTTATGTTTTTATAATGGCTACCTTATGTATGTAAGGTAGCCAAATAGAGCAACTATTTTGCAGTTTGGATTTTTGAAATTACATCTTTAGCCCAATCATATTTCTGATAGAAATTTTGATAAAGTGTTTCTGACGCTTTTAGCATGTCGGCTTTGAATGCGTCACTTGGGATGATTACTTCTTTACCGTTTTTATGGAAGAAGTCTTTGACATCTTGCTCCATTTTCATTGCCAATTCCCATTCTTTTTCTTGGTATAGTTTTGCTGCTTCCAGGAAAATAGCTTGGTCTTCTTTAGAGATCTTGTTCCAAGTTTTTAAACTAAGTTGTAATAAGCCCGGTGAGAAAATATGGTTAGATTCAATAATGTATTTTTGTACCTCATACAAACCAGAATCTTTAATTAACATATATGGATTTTCTTGACCATCAATTACTTTTTGTTCTAATGCAGTAAATACTTCACTTAATGGCATACTTTGAGGATTAATATTCATTGCTTTTGCCCAATCAACGAATAATGAATTTAATGGTACTCTTAGACGTAGCCCTTTAAAGTCATCAAATTTTTCTACTTTTTTATTGGAAGAAATAACACGGAAACCGTTCATACCATAAGCGAGTAGTTTGATTCCATATTGTTCCATTTTTTCACCAATTTCTTGAGCAATAGGTGACGCCAATACTTTTTTGGCTTCAGCATTATCTTTGAAAAGATACGGCCATTCCCAAACACCAAAAATAGGGTCTACATTTTGTAATAGTAATCCTGTAATACCGCCTTCAATAGTCCCATTACGTAATCCATTGACGATTTGGTCTTCACCACCTAATTGGTTATTTGGGAAGATTCTAATTTCATAACGTCCTTCCGTTTTATCTTCAATAGTTTTTTTAAAGTACTCTTGTAAGGCAACGTTTGAAGGATGAACATCAGAGTTGTAATGACCAATTTTAATGATGGTTTTTGCAAATGCAGAACCGGCAAACATAAGACTAGAAATTAATAAAGCTTTGGTTAATGTTTTGAGTTTCATAATTAGTACCTCATTTGGTTAATTAAGATTTAAAATACCGCTATGATTTTGAGATAATCATCAGGGTTATCTGAAAGCTCTTGTATATAGTAAGGAATCTCATCAAATTTAATTACCTTACTAATAATATCTTTTGGTTCAATTTTTCTCGATGCGAGAAGCTCTAATGCTTCTTCAAATTCCCCCTTACTTGTTCTTGCACCATAAATATCAAGCTCTTTAAATGTGATTAAATTTGTTGGTAGAGGTGTTTCGGTTTTTGGCCATCCAGTTAAAGCAATTCTGCCTGCAAAAGAGGTATATTTCAGGGTGTTTTGAACGGCGATATTAGCCCCTGATGCTTCAATAACAACTTCAGCCATTCTGCCGTTAGTAATGGATTTAAGTGCTTCAAGATCGTTTTCTTTTGTTGGGTTGATGGTGTGAGGAATGCCAATTAATTTCGCATATTCCAATCGTTTATCCAAAATATCGATCAGAATTGGTGTAGCACCATAAACCTTAGCGACTAATGCAGCCATTAAACCTATTGTTCCTGCACCAATAATAGCAACATGTTCACCTGCTTTTACTTTGGTTCTATGGATAGCATGTAAAGAAATGGTGAGAGGCTCTGCTAGAGCTAATTCGTGAATTGGTATATCAGGTGCTTTTATAATCATATTGGCTGGATGTCTGACAACTTCTTGCATTGCTCCATCAATATGTACACCTAATACTTTTAAAGTTTCGCAACAATTTGTTCTACCAATGGAACAAGGATAACAATCTCCACAGTAAATATATGGTTCTAAGATAACTTTATCGCCAACCTTGACATTGTCTGGCATTCCAAATCCTGCTTCAATGACAGTTCCAACGATTTCATGTCCTAATACTCTTGGGTAGGTAACTAAAGGATTTGTACCTCGGAATGCCCCTATATCAGAACCGCAAATCCCCATTCCATCGACTTTAATTAATACATCACTATCCTGCTTTATAGGGTAGGAAACAGAATGTATACCAACTTTATGTGGCTCTACTAGACAGATAGATTTAATAGGTGTATTCATAATTTTCTTCCTTTTTTAGATAAAGTAAGTCGACATTTAATAAGGTCGATGATATTTTATGTACACATATTAATACAAAAAAATAATATTGGTATTCCAAATTTGTATTTTTGTGAAGTTTGTCACAAAAATGATATTTTGGCATTCCAATTTTGTGGGGATTTATGCAAAATACTTCTAGAACGTATACCAAAATAGGAAAAATTCTCAAAGAAGAGATATCTCAAGGAAAATATAGAGTAGGAGATAAATTACCTACAGAGAGAGAAATTTCCGAACGGTTTGATGTGAGTAGAACCATTGTAAGGGAAGCAATGGTAATGCTTGAGGTTGAAAAGTTAATTGAGGTTAAAAAAGGCTCTGGTGTTTATGTCATAAAGGTACCTGAGCTAAATCAGGATGAGTCATCTGTTGAACTACGTGATGTTGGGCCATTCGAATTATTACAAGCTCGTCAATTATTGGAGAGTAGTATTGCGGAGTTTGCTGCTCAGCAAGCGACAAAACAAGATATTCAAGTATTAAGGAATATTTTGGAGCGTGAAAAGAAACTACTACTAGAAAAAATGGATGATTATAGTGCAGATAAAGAATTTCATCTTGCACTTGCCACGATTACTGGGAACGATGTATTAGTCCAACTGCAGGAACAACTATGGAAATATCGTTTTAATAGTGCAATGTGGACTCAATTACATACTAGGATATTACAACATGATCACCATCATTTGTGGGTTCAGGATCATGAGAATATTTTAAATGCGATACAAAGAAAAAATCCTGCATTAGCTCGTAGAGCTATGTGGCAACATTTAGAGAATGTCAAAACAAAACTGTTTGAATTATCTGATGTTGAAGACCCTAAATTTGATGGATATCTATTCAATGCCAATCCCGTTGTAGTAGGTATCTAGAACCGAAACTACAATTAGAGGAGTTTACTATGGAACAAGCATGGCGTTGGTATGGACCAAATGATCCAGTATCTTTAGATGATGTAAGACAAGCAGGTGCAACTGGGATCGTAACTGCATTACACCATATCCCAAATGGTCAAGTGTGGTCGATTGAGGAAATTAATAAACGTAAAGCTCAATTAGCCGAAAAAGGGCTTGTTTGGTCTGTAGTTGAAAGTGTGCCGGTTCACGAAGAAATCAAAACCCAAACAGGTAACTACCTACAATGGATTGAGAATTACAAGCAAACTTTACGTAACTTAGCAGAATGTGGTATTGATACAGTATGCTATAACTTTATGCCTGTTTTAGATTGGACCCGAACAGATCTTGACTATGAAATGCCGGATGGGTCTAAAGCATTACGTTTCGACCAAGTTGCCTTTGTAGCATTTGAACTCTATATTTTAAAACGCCCGGGGGCAGAAGAAACTTATTCAGAGAAAGAACGAGAAGAAGCGAAAGCCTATTTTGATAAGATGAGCGAAGCGGATATTGCCAAACTAACCAAAAATATTATTGCCGGTTTGCCGGGCTCGGAAGAGGGTTACACGTTGGAAGAATTCCAAGCTCAGCTTGATCGCTACAAAGGTATTTCAGCTGAGAAATTCCGTACTCACTTAGCCTATTTCTTAAATGAAATTGTGCCGGTGGCACAAGAAGTAGGTATTAGAATGGCTATTCACCCGGACGATCCACCTCGTCCAATTTTAGGTTTACCTCGTATTGTTTCAACTATTGAAGATATGCAATGGTTTGTCGAAACTCAACCGCTTGCAGCTAATGGTTTTACATTCTGTACTGGTTCTTACGGCGTATTGGCAGAAAATGATCTCGTGAAAATGGCAGAAACCTTTGCTGATCGAATTTATTTTGCTCACCTACGTGCGACTCAGCGTGAAGATAATCCACAAAGTTTCCACGAGGCGGACCATCTCACTGGTGATGTTGATATGTTTGCAGTAGTGAAGGCATTATTAACAGAAGAATATCGCCGTAAAGCAAATGGTGATAACCGCTTAATTCCAATGCGTCCTGACCACGGTCATCAAATGTTGGACGATCTCAAGAAAAAAACCAACCCAGGTTATTCTGCGATTGGTCGTTTAAGAGGTTTAGCGGAATTTCGTGGGTTAGAATTGGCGTTGAAAAGAGTATATTTTAACGATTAGATCGTTTTAATCTAACGGTTCTCTTTGAGTAAGAGAACCGTTTTTTATTAACATAAAAATATGTCTAAAAAATACTTCGGAGAAATCATCCTTTTCCTCGTAACTTTTATTGCGGCGTCAGGTTGGTTCTTTTCTAAAAATGCGTTATCTGGCTTTCCACCTATTGGATTTATGGGAGTTCGTTTCCTTTCGGCGGCATTGATTATGCTTCCATTTTCTTATAAACAGATAAAAACAATCAATAAAACGCAATTTAAATATTCGGTTATTACTGGTGGGACTTATGGTATTTATACTATTTTTTGGGTTTTAGGATTAGCATTTAGTACTGTTTTTGGTGAAGGGGCATTTTTAGTTAGTCTTGCAATGCTTATTGCTCCTTTATTGTCTTGGATTATCTTTAAACACACTCCAGCCAAAATATTTTGGATTGCTTTACCCATTGCCTTAGTCGGACTTTTTTGCCTTTCTATGGATAAAGGCATATTTCACTTTTCATTAGGCAGTTCTATCTTTCTACTTTCTTCATTATCAGGTGCTCTGTATTTTGTTTTGAATAACCAATATGCTAAACAAGTTAAATTATTGCCCTTAACAACGATTCAACTTGCAATGGTTGGGGTTATTTGCAGTATTTATTCTTTGATAATGGAAACTTGGACTTTCCCTATTCCAAATAGTGTCTGGATATGGTTTTTTGCCAGTGTGCTTATTTCAACCAATTTGCGTTTTTTATTACAAACCATCGGGCAAAAACATTGCCAGATTGCTACCTCATCGCTCATTATGTTACTTGAGCCTGTATGGACATTGTTACTTAGTATTGTGATTTTAGGTGAACAACTGAGTTCTATAAAATGGCTAGGTTGTAGCTTAATTTTAGGGGCGTTGATTATTTATCGCTTACCTGCTATTTGGACAAGAAGAAAATCGTTTACTAGATGAACCTCTCTCTTTAATAAAATATACAAGCGGTTGTTTTTGCAAAAAATCTTGCAAAAATGACCGCTTATTATCTTACATCTCCCCAATCTATGTTAAAATTCTCCGTTTTTATGATATGAGAGAGAAATAAAGTGGAACAAAATTTAGTCGAGTTTTTAACAAAAACCTTAGATGATTTAAAGGCGAAAGATATTTTAGCCATTGATGTGAAAGGTAAATCAAGCATTACCGATACAATGATTTTAGCCACAGGAACGTCAAGTCGCCACGTTGCTTCAACGGCGGATCGTTTGATTAGTGAAGCGAAACAGGCAGGCTTTGAAGTGTTTGGCGATGAAGGTAAAGCTGTGGCAGATTGGATTGTGGTGGATTTTGGGCAAGCGATAGTTCACTTGTTGCAAGAAGAGAGCCGCGAGATGTATCAATTAGAGAAACTTTGGGCGTAAGCCTGTTTTGATTAGCATTACAAGCGGTTGTTTTTATTTGATTTTTTTCAAATTAATCATTAATTTTGACCGCTTGTGAGTATCAGAAAAATGAAAATTCAATTAATTGCAGTTGGCACAAAAATGCCAGCCTGGGTAACAACGGGGTTTGAAGAGTATCAACGCCGCTTTCCGAAAGATATGCCGTTTGAGTTGATCGAAATCCCAGCGGGAAAGCGAGGCAAGAATGCTGATACTAAACGCATTTTAGAGCTTGAAGGCAAGGCGATGTTGGCAGCAGCAGGAAAGGCAAAAATTGTTACGTTAGATATTCCGGGTAAGCCCTGGACAACCGAGCAGTTAGCTACTCAACTAGAAGGCTGGAAAAACGATGGGCGAGATGTTGCTTTGCTAATTGGTGGTCCAGAAGGATTATCTCCTGAATGTAAAGCAGCGGCTGAGCAGAGTTGGTCGTTATCGCCTTTGACTTTGCCGCATCCATTAGTGCGTGTGGTGGTGGCAGAAAGTTTGTATCGGGCGTGGTCGGTAACCATTAATCACCCTTATCATCGAGAATAGTTGTTAGATATATGTTTGGTAAATTAGCAAAATTCACTTCATCAAATCAGCGAGAAAAGGTACGAGACGGGCAGGCAGAAAGTAATCTGTATGCCCGCCGTGCCTTAGTTGCGTTTGTGGGAGTACTTGCCTTAACTGGCGTGTTGTTAGCTAATCTGTACCATTTACAAGTGGTTAATTATGATGACTACCAAACACGTTCAAATGGTAACCGTATTAAATTATTGCCAGTGCCACCTGCCCGTGGGCTAATTTATGACCGTAATGGAAAAGTATTAGCGGAAAACTTGACCTATTTCGGACTGTTTATTGTGCCGGAAAAAACGGAGAATATCGAGCAGACCTTAGAAGAACTCAGAGAAGTGGTTGGGCTGACAGACGAAGATATCGAGAACTACAATAAAGAGAAAAAACGCACCTCTCGTTATACGCCGATTATGCTGAAAGGCAATTTGAATGAAACGCAGATGGCGCGTTTTGCTGTCAATCAGTACCGCTTTCCTAGTTTAGATGTGCAGGCGTACTACAAGCGTAATTATCCTTATGGAGAATTATTAACCCATATTATCGGTTATGTAGCGAAAATTAACGAAAATGATAAGAAAAAGCTGCAAGAAGAAGGGAAATTCGGTAATTATGCAGGTTCGCACGATATGGGAAAACTGGGTATCGAGAAATTCTACGAAGATCAATTACACGGTGTAACAGGTTTTGAGGAAGTAGAAATCAATAATCGTGGTAAGGTTATCCGTAAGCTGCGTGATCAACCCGGGGTTGCCGGCAGTAGCATTCGTTTAAGTATTGATGTGGAATTACAACAATATGTGATGTCGCTGATTTCTGAGCAAAAAGGGGCGGTTGTGGTGCTAGATCCGCGTGATAGTAGCATTTTGGCGATGGTGTCTAATCCAAGCTATGACAATAATTTATTTGTGGGCGGTATTTCAGGTAAGGATTATAAAGCGTTGCTTGATGATCCAAATAGACCGCTTTATAGCCGTGTAACTCAAGGGACTTATCCGCCGGCATCGACTATTAAAGCATTTATGGCAGTAGCCGGTTTGGAAGAAGGATTTATTACGCCGACAACGACTATTTCTGATCCCGGCTATTGGATTTTACCCGGCACAACGCAACGTTATCGAGACTGGAAGCGTAGTGGGCACGGTGCAACCAATGTGAATAAAGCGATTACCGAGTCATCCGATACCTTCTTCTATCAGTTAGCCTACAAAATGGGGATTGATAAAATGTCGGAATGGATGAAGAAATTCGGCTTTGGGGTAAAAACAGGAATCGATATTTTTGAGGAATCGGCGGGCGTAATGCCAACCCGTGAATGGAAGCAAAAACGTTATAAAAAGCAATGGGTTCAGGGTGATACTATTCCTGTTGGTATCGGGCAAGGTTATTGGATTTCAACACCGCTTCAGTTAGCGAAAGCAACGGCGATTTTAATCAATAACGGGCGAGTGAATACACCGCATTTAATGCTTGAAGTACAAAGTAGTAATTCAATTACGCCATATCAAGATCCGCTACTTTATGAGGATATTAAAGGCGTGCCGGATTCTTATTGGAATTTAGCAAAACTTGGAATGTATAACGTAAACCACGCGTCAAACGGCACCGCTCGTAAAGTATTCGCGAGTGCGTTTTATCATTCAGCGGGTAAAACGGGAACGGCTCAGGTGTTTAACTTGAACGGTAAAAATTACGATAAGAATGCAATTAAAAAAGAGCTGCATGACCACGCGTGGTATATCGGTTATGCTCCTTATGAAAATCCGACAATGGTGGTGGCATTAATTTTAGAAAATGCCGGTGGTGGCGGAAGTGCGGCAGCTCCTGTTGCTCGTCAAATTATGGATTATGTGCTAAGAAAAGGCGTTAGTGAACAACCTAATTTGCAAAATTCTGAGAAAAATCAACCGCTTGTAACAGAGGGCAATAATGAATAGTGGATTTAAAAAACTTTTTTGGAAGCTATTTTCGCTCGATCTTCTTTTATTAATCGGTTTATTAGCGATTACCGGCTATGGTTTACTGGTGCTGTATAGTGCAAGTGGCGGAAGTGAGAGAATGTTTACAAACCGAGTGATACAAGTTTCGCTCGGCTTAGGTTTGATGCTAGTAATGGCAATGTTTCCTCCTCGTTTTTACCAAAAAGTATCACCTTATTTGTATGTTTTTTGCTTGATATTACTGATCTTGGTGGACTTAGTGGGAGAAACCAGTAAAGGGGCACAACGCTGGTTAAATTTAGGGTTTGTTCGCTTTCAACCTTCTGAAATTGCTAAACTCGCCGTACCATTGATGGTTGCTACTTATTTAAGTAAGCGACCACTTCCACCAAGTTTTAAAGATACTTTTATCGCTCTGGCAATTATTATTGTGCCAACGTTATTGGTTGCGATTCAGCCCGATTTAGGGACATCTATTTTAGTTTGTTCGGCAGGGCTTTTTGTACTGTTTTTAGCTGGGCTAAGCTGGAAATTGATTGGTGCAGGCGTGGTGTTTTTGGCAGGCTTTATTCCGATAATGTGGTTTTTCTTGATGCACGATTACCAAAAAACACGGGTAATGACCTTAATCGATCCGGATAAAGACCCTCTGGGTGCAGGCTACCATATTATCCAATCTAAAATTGCGATAGGCTCCGGTGGTATTAATGGTAAAGGCTGGATGGAAGGCACGCAATCGCAATTGGAATTTTTGCCTGAACCGCACACCGATTTTATTTTTGCCGTTTTGAGTGAAGAACATGGTATGATAGGCATCTTGATTTTGCTGGCTATCTATTTGTTTATTATTGCCAGAGGCTTAATGATTGGCACAAAATCAGGTTCTGCCTTTGGGCGTATATTATCGGGTGGTACAGCCCTGTTGTTCTTTGTTTACGTTTTTGTAAATATTGGAATGGTAAGTGGTATTTTGCCCGTAGTCGGTGTACCATTACCACTCTTTAGCTATGGAGGAACATCTTATGTTACTCTTATGGCTGCATTTGGCTTGATGATGTCCACTTATGTGCATCGTAAACGTACAGGTAGTAACAACCCTTACGACAAGCTAAAATAAATAGGGTATCAACGCCCTGAACTTTTGCTTTTTTGCGGTATCAAAAAGCAGTGAAACTATCATCGTTACAAACAATAGCGACATCCACATAGAGGAAAAAACTTATATGAGATTAGGTAAAATTGTAACCCTGTTGTTAGCTGGATTTCTGACTTTTAGCTCATTAAATTCTTTTGCTGCGACAAAGGATTCAAAAGCTAAGTCGAGTATCTCAACAAAGAAGCAAACAGCTTCTAAAGCAACAAAAAAGACGGCAAAAATTGCCCAAAAAGTAACGGCTAAAGCTGTGAAAAAAGAGATAGCAACGATTAACAAACAATCGCCAAAGAATCTTCATAAACAGGTTATCAGCAAACATTTTCAAACAGGTGTGGCAAGTTATTACGCCAATAAATTTAATGGTCGCCGCACGGCAAATGGTGAAACCTTTAGTAATGCAAAATTGACAGCAGCCCACAGAACTTTGCCTTTTGGTACTTTGATTGAAGTAACTAATTTACGCAATGGGCGTTCAGTGGTTGTGAGAGTAAATGATAGAGGACCTTATGCTCACGCAAGAGTGCTTGATTTATCATCAGCGGCGGCTAAGCATATTGGTATGCATCATTCAGGTACAGCTAAGGTAAAAATTGCAGTAGTAAATAAAAATGCAAATGTAACAAAAGACCTTTATGCTCTGTATTAATTTAAGAGGAATTTAGACGAATTTATGAAAAAAACATTAGTGAAAGCCTTCAGTGTTGTTAGTCTTGCGGTACCAAGCATTGCTTACGCTGATTTAAATACCAACTTTAACCTACAAGCTCCACAAATTAATGCACAAACTTATATTTTGATGGATTACAACTCTGGAGAAGTATTAGTGAGCTTAAACCCTGACCAACGTCAATATCCGGCATCATTAACGAAAATGATGACTAGCTATGTGGTAGGCGAAGCATTAAAAGAAGGGAAAATCAGCAATAGCGATATGGTTACAGTTACGGAAAACTCTTGGGCACAAAAGTTTCCGGGTTCTTCATTAATGTTCTTAGATTTGAACACTAAAGTTTCTGTTGCAGATTTAATGAAAGGCTTGATTATCGTGTCAGGTAACGATGCATCTGTAGCTCTTGCGGAACACGTTTCCGGCTCTGAAGCCGCATTCATTAATGAAATGAACAAATATGTACAGCAATTCGGGTTGAAAAATACACATTTTACGACGGTGCACGGCTTAGATCACCCGGAGCAATATTCTTCAGCTCGTGATATGGCAATTATCGGAGCTCATATTATTCGCGATCACCCTGAAGAATACAAAATTCACGCAGAAAAAGAGTTTCAATATAACATCAAAAAACCACAACCAAACCGCAACGGCTTATTGTGGGATAAAACAATTCAAGTTGATGGTTTGAAAACAGGTCATACTGATAAAGCCGGTTATAACTTAGTAGCTTCAGCGGTTAATCCAAATACTCGCTTGATTTCTGTTGTAATGGGCGTGCCAACTTATAAAGGGCGTGAAGTTGAAAGTAAAAAATTACTCCAATGGGGTTTTGCCAATTTTGAGACTATCAAATCACTTCCAGCGGCACAATCTGTTGCAGAGCAAAGTGTTTATTATGGTGAAGTAAACAAAGTGCAGTTAGGTTCGGTACAAGATAGTTTTGTAACCATTCCAAAGGGCAGAGCGGCAGACTTAAAAGCTCGTTATGAGTTAGAGAAGAAAAACCTTGAAGCTCCTTTAGTAAAAGGGCAAGTAGTCGGTAAAATGATTTACCAATTAGATGGTAAAGATGTGGCAAGCACTAACTTACAAGCACTACAAGATGTTCCGGAAGCCGGTATTTTTGGCAAAGCGTGGGATTGGATCGCTTTAACTGTGAAGAGCTTATTTGATTAATCTTGTAATTAAAAATTTCATCCCCATTTAGTGTCGTACAAAATCAAGCGGTGTGATTTTGCAAAAAATTTGCAAAATTTCATCGCTTACCGTTTACAAAATAAGGATAAAAAAATGCAATCAAAAGCCGTGAATTTACAAGACTTACCACAAGCAAAATTAAAAGATTTATTAGAGTTTCCGTGCAATTTCACTTTTAAAGTAGTGGGAGCAAACCGTGCAGATTTAGTTGATGATGTAGTGGTGGTTACTCAAAAATATGCCAAAGGCGATTACAACCCTCGTGAACAAAAAAGCTCTAAAGGAACATATAACTCTGTTTCTATTGATATCATTGCGGAAAATATCGAACAGGTAGAAACGCTCTATACGGAACTCGCTAAAATTAACGGCGTAAGAATGGTGTTATAAGTAAAGGCGAATTGTATTCGCCCTCAATTTTTCAATAACGTTACGTTGGAAAATAGAAAATGAAATTGATTATTCGCCAACTTGGCATTCAACCTTATGAAGACATTTGGCATCAAATGCAAGCCTTCACAGATGGGCGTAATGAGAACACGCTTGATGAAGTCTGGCTGGTTCAGCACCCTGCTGTGTTTACACAAGGTTCGGCAGGTAAACCTGAACATCTGCTGAATTCAACTAATATTCCTGTGGTGCAAAGTGATCGTGGAGGGCAAATTACTTATCACGGCGAAGGGCAGCAGATTATGTATGTGCTGATTGATATCAAGCGACTGAAATCTCAAGGTAGAGAGGTATCGGTTCGAGATTTAGTTACAGCACTGGAGCAAACGGTCGTGAAAACGCTTGCTGATTATGGCATTGAGAGCTATCCAAAAGCTGACGCACCGGGTGTTTATGTGAATGAGAAAAAAATCTGCTCGCTTGGTTTACGCATTCGTAAAGGTTGCTCTTTTCACGGCTTGGCTCTCAATATTAATATGGATTTAACGCCTTTTAGAAACATTAATCCTTGCGGTTACGCAGGGCTTGAAATGTGCCAATTGAGTGAGCTAATCAACCACAAGGATTTAACTTGTGAAGAGGTTTCTCCCAAATTAGTCGCCCACTTTAGTGCGATTTTGGGCTATAATGACATACAATTTATTAACAACTAGGATATAAAATTTTAATGGTTACGGCTACAGCTCAAGTTACGGCAAAAAAAATGAGCCCTTTTAAAATGGAAAAAGGGGTGAAATATCGTGATGCCGCTAAAACCTCCGTTATTCAAGTCAGAAATATTGATCCAGACCAAGAATTACTCAAAAAACCGGAGTGGATGAAAATCAAACTGCCGGCAAACTCGGCAAAAATTGATAGCATCAAAAACGGTATGCGTAGGCACGGATTGCACTCGGTGTGTGAAGAGGCTTCTTGTCCAAACTTACACGAATGTTTTAATCACGGGACGGCAACCTTTATGATTATGGGGGCAATTTGTACCCGTCGCTGCCCATTCTGTGATGTGGCACACGGAAAGCCACTCCCACTTGATCCTGATGAACCACGCAAAGTGGCAGAAACTGTGCAGGATATGAAACTCAAATATGTGGTGATTACCTCGGTGGATCGTGATGATTTGCCGGATCGTGGTGCGGCTCATTTCTCGGCAACGGTACGTGAAATCAAAGCGTTAAATCCAAACTGCAAAGTGGAAATTTTAGTACCAGACTTCCGTGGACGTGTAGAACAAGCGGTCGAAATTCTGAAGCAAAATCCGCCGGATGTGTTCAACCACAACTTGGAAAATGTACCACGCTTATACCGCGAAGTTCGTCCAGGAGCAGATTATAAATGGTCGTTAGAGTTGCTGAAAATCTTCAAACAAGAGTTTCCTGATATCCCAACCAAATCAGGTTTAATGGTGGGACTTGGCGAAACCAACGAAGAAATTTTAGAAGTAATGCAAGATTTACGCGACCACGGTGTAACAATGCTGACCATCGGTCAATATCTACAACCGAGCCGCCACCACCTCAAAGTGGAACGTTACGTTCCGCCGGCAGAGTTTGATATGTTCCGTGAGGAAGCCGAAAAAATGGGCTTTGAACACGCAGCGTGCGGGCCATTTGTCCGCTCTTCCTACCACGCCGATTTACAGGCGAAAGGTGAAGTGGTGAAGTAAATTGTAGGGGCGAATAATTATTCGCCCTTTATTTTTGTAAAGTTTTAGAAAATAATCTTTTGAATAATATAGAGATAATATCATTTTTTAAGAGTATATTATTCAAATTAACAAAAATCACTAAAGGAAAATAGATTATGAATACACATATAACTGAGTATTTAGATTTATATCTTCAGAGGGAAAATACTCAATATGCGACATTACTAATTGGTAATTGGGGGTGTGGTAAGACTTATTTTATTAAGGATTATATAAATCAAAAAGAGAGAAAAGATAAAGATATATATAAATTTATTTATATAAGTTTGTTTGGACTTAAATCTATTTCAAGTGTAAATTCCGCTATATTTGAAAGTTTACATCCTATTCTTGGTAGTAAGCCTGTAAAGTTTTTAGGTGGGGTTTTACAACATGCAGTTAAGGTTGGGTTTAGAGTTGATATATTTGGAGATGAAAAAGATAAAGAAAGTACAATAAATTTTGATTTTAGTAAAATAAATCCATTAGAAAATAGAGATTATAAAGAGTTGGTATTTGTTTTTGACGATCTAGAAAGAACTGGAATCCCTCTTACTGAGATACTTGGGTTTATTAATTTATTATGCGAACAATCAAATTCAAAAGTAATTGTAGTTTCAAATGAAAAAGAAATTAGTGAAGATAAAATTTATAATAAGTTTAAAGAAAAGTTAGTTGGTAAGACTCTAGTTGTAGAAAATAATGAAAGGGATTTTTGGATAAAATATAAAAATAAATATCATGATAAAATAAATGATGATAGATTGGATGTTGTTAAGGAGGTTTTTAAAAAATTTGGAGATGGGAATTTCAGGATTTTAGAAAAAACAACAGAAGATTATCTTGATTTTATAAGAGGGATTTCTTCTAATTTTCTAGAAAATAGTTCATTTGATAACTGGCTAATAAAGGATTTTTTCTCTTTGTCATTGAAGTTTAGACAATTAAATAATTTTGATGATGTTATAACATATATGGAAAAAAGAAATTATTATAAGCATGCAATGTTTGATAATAAAGAGTGGGAGGATATTATTACTGGATTCTATCAAAATTATGAAAGGCTAAATGAAAAAATTTCAACTTTTCCTATATTCAAGATAGAGGAGAATGCTTCTTGGAAAAATTTATGGCGTTATCTGGCATTAACTAATAATGAGTTCCAAGAAAATATGGAAGATATGCTAAAGCGATTCAAGAATTATGAGTATAATGATATAGGTGTTTTAGTTCACGTTATTAATCTAATTGTTCTTTTTATTGACCAAAAACTTTGTAATATTATAGATATCGATGAAATTAAGCAAATTGTTGGTGAGTATATAGCCAAAAATATGGATAATCCAGCTTGGGCTGATAGTATGATGGTTAGATTTAATGGAACTGGTTTGGGATATGTTAATGAAAATGATCCTGATGTAAAAGAAATAGTAGATCAGATATATGATGGGATTGATAAAATAAAACAACATCAAAAAATCGTGAAAGCAGAAAACTATTTTGATCAGGCATTAGAGAATATTAAAATTGGAGATTGGAGAAGTCTAGCTGGGCTTTATGAATGGTTTGAAAATACTACCTTTTTAGGTGAGGTTGATATATCTAAATATAGAAATATATTAGAAAATGGATTCTATGCATATAATTTTTGTAATTATTTAGAATATCGATATGATAAAAAACAATATGATTTCTTTGAGAAGGAAAGGATTTTTTTAAATGGAATAAAGATTTATATAGGTAATAACCTTAATTCTACTGAATTTGATGATTTCGAAAAGATGAAATTTAGGGAAGCTATAAGAATTTTAGATGAAATTTATTCTAAAAATGAGAAGAAATCTAAAGTATAGGCTATAAAATACTCCTAATAATTTAAAAATTGAGGAGTAGGGTAGGCTTTAAATCTACCCTTATCTGTTTAATTGCCGATATTCGTACCCCGATTCATTCGTTTCCCCTTTCGCCACAAACTCAAACAAATGCGTAATGCAGTTTGGGGCATCACTGTCTTGGTGAGACACAAATAAAAGCTGGGTTTGGCTGTTATTGACGAGCTGTTCGATAAACTGTTTCACCAGTTTGCGGTTAATGCCGTCCAAGCCTTGTAGCGGTTCGTCCAAAATCAAAATCGGCGGGTGTTTGACCATTGCTCGGGTAATCAAAAGTAAGCGTTGTTGCCCCCACGAAAGTGAACGGAACGGTTTTTTCGCCACGTTCGCTAAATTCAGCCGTTCCAGCCACTCCATTGCTTTGAGCTGTAAGCTGTTTGGGATCTGCTGATAAACCCCGATACTGTCAAAAAAGCCGGAAATAATCACATCAATTGCTGCACAATTTACCCGATAATCCATATGTAATTGGCTGCTGACATAGCCGATATTTTTCTTAATATCCCAAATAGTTTCGCCGCTGCCTCGTTGGCGACCGAATAGGAGGACTTTGTTGGCGTAAGCTTGTGGGTGATCGCCGGTGATAATTGACAGCAAGGTTGATTTGCCTGCCCCATTTGGTCCTTTAATCCACCAATGTTGTTTAGGGTGAACTGTCCAGCTGAGATTATCTAAAATCTTCTTTTCTCCATATTGGATATTCACATTTTCCAGCTCAAACGGATTGATATTTTCAGGTAGAGAAGTAAGTGGAGCAGCACTTTCCGGTAGTGGTACATTTACATTTTCTTCTGCAAATTTTAGCTGAGAATAGACCGCTTGTTGTTCGATTTCTGCTCGATGACCTTGCAAAATCAGTGATAAGTTATCTAACAAGGCAATATGATCAGCGGCATCAGGAATGTCATTGAAACGGTTGACAATCAGGACCAACGCCATTTTTGAGGGAAGTTCGGAAACTAATTGCGTCCAATACCTTACAGATTGCTGATCTAAGCCTTCAAATGGTTCATCTAAAATCAGTAAATCAGGCTCACTGACTAACATTTGGCAAAATAGCACTTTACGGCTTTCGCCTGTGGAGAGATGAATAAAAGGGCGATCCAGTAAGTGCTGAATATGCAGTTTTGCTGCATATTCCTCACATAATGCGGTTTTAGAGCTACCGTTTAAAATCACTTGGCGTGCGGTTAAGCCGAAGTCATCGGGGGAGATAGTATCGTTGTTACGATCTTTGAAAATCTGCTCAATAATTTTTTGTTGTTGCTCGAAAGAGAGTAGCTGAATATTTTGAAAGCGGTTTTCATATTGCCCTGAATATAGCGAGAGTTTGCCTTGTAAGGCAAGAGAAAAAGCTGTTTTGCCCGAGCCGTTGCCGCCTACAATTACCCAAAAGGTATTTGGTTGAATAGTGAGTTCATCAATGGTTAGCTTTTGATGTTCAGCAAGCGAAAATTGAGCATCTTTAATGGTTAAATGTTGTGAGTGCATATTTATTTTTCTCTGAAATTAAAGTTGTTCGCCTACTTTAAACCAATCCGCTCTACCATTGAGGAAATCTTGCACCAACATTGGTTTTTTGCCTGCGGGTTGAAGTTGAGTGATATTCAACACACCCTCTTGAGTTGCAATTTGAATGCCTGTTTTATCTACACTTAAGATTGTGCCAGTGGGCTTGTTTTGATGAGGTAAGACAGTTGCTTGGTAAACTTTAATGCTTTGTTCAATTCCTTCCACCTCTAACGTTAAAAAACTAATAGGCCACGGGTTGAAGGCTCGAATATTACGCTCTAGCTGTATAGCAGATAAATTCCAATCCAATTTTGCTTCTTCTTTAGAAAGTTTCTCCGCATAGTTAGATTGGCTTTCGTCTTGCTTTTGTGCTTTGAATGTCTGACTTTCTAAGCCATTTAATACCTCAAGTAACGCAGGAGGAGCAAGCTCGGCAAGTTTGGCGTAAAGTGAGGCGGAGGTTTCATTAGGCTCAATCGGTGTTGTTACTTTATGTAGCATATCGCCAGTGTCTAAGCCAATGTCCATTTGCATAATGGTTACACCTGTTTCAGTATCCCCCGCCCAGATAGCACGCTGAATTGGAGCTGCTCCACGCCAACGTGGCAAGAGTGAGCCGTGAACATTTAAGCAACCATATTTAGGGGCATTCAATACCGCTTCAGGCAATATTAAACCGTAAGCGACTACCACCATTACATCCGCATTTAAGGCTTTAAGTTCTGCTTGAGCTTCTTCTTTACGGAGCGATTTCGGTTGAAAAACAGGAATGTTATGAGCTTCAGCAAGCTGTTTTACCGGGCTTGCTTGTAATTTTTTGCCTCGTCCAGCCGGTTTATCCGGTTGGGTGTAAACGGCAATCACGTTATGTTCGGAATTTAATAAAGCTTGTAAATGTTGAGCGGCAAAATCAGGCGTGCCGGCAAAGATAATATTGAGTTTTGACATAGTGTATTTGTTCAGTTATCAATGAAAGGGTTATTAAACCACTAAACAGCACAAATAAAAAGTGGCTTTAATGTGGTATTATTACAAGGTTAAAATTAAGAGATGCAAACAATGGAATTTTTTATCCCCAAAGCGGATACAATTTTTGAAGAAGAGATTAAAAAAAGCCGTTTTATTACCTATCTCCGCCATACAGAAGGAATGGAGCAGGCAAAGGCATTTTGGCAGGAGCTGAAAATGCAGCATCCACATGCTCGTCATTGGTGTTGGGCAACGGTTGCCGGCACGCCGAATGATTCCCAACAATACGGCTTTTCTGATGATGGCGAACCTTCAGGCACGGCAGGTAAGCCTATGCTCAATTACTTATTGGGCTCAGGCTTGGGCGAAATTACTGCCGTTGTAGTGCGATATTACGGAGGCATTCAGCTTGGCACAGGTGGGTTGGTAAAAGCTTATGGTAATGGCGTTCAGCAGGCATTATTGCAGCTAGAGCGAGTTCGCAAAGTTTTGCGAAAAAACTACCGCTTGCAGTGTGAATATGAGCAGTTTAATACCATTTCGCATCTAATTAGCGGACGAGATATTGATATTATAGAGCAACATTTTGGGGAGAAAGTGGATTTATTGCTCGCTTTTAACCCGATAGACTTTGAGCCATTTTCTGATGAGCTTACCCAGCGTTTTTCGGGCAAACTGACTTTAATTAAAGAAGATATCTAATTTATGCAATTTTTTTCCATTATTCGTATTGTTGGCATTTTAGTGATGTGCTTTTCGTTCACAATGCTTGTGCCGGCAACAGTTGCCCTGATTTATGGTGATGGCGGTGGGCGAGCCTTTTTAGAAGCCTTTGCCTTGAATTTTTTAGTCGGCACATTGCTTTGGTGGTTGTGTCGCCATAATAAAAATGAGCTACGCTCCCGAGAAGGTTTTTTAATTGTAGTTCTGTTCTGGGTCGTGTTAGGGCTACTGGGGGCTGTGCCTTTTATTATTTTAGAAAACCCCGATCTCAATGTGGCGGAATCGATTTTTGAATCTTTTTCCGGCTTAACTACCACTGGGGCAACGGTGATTACAGGGTTAGATAGTCTCCCGAAAGCGATTTTATTCTACCGCCAATTCTTACAATGGCTAGGTGGAATGGGGATCATCGTATTAGCGGTAGCAATTATCCCATTACTTGGTATTGGGGGAATGCAACTTTACCGTGCCGAAATGCCCGGTCCGCTCAAAGAGCAAAAAATGCGACCTCGTATTGCAGAAACGGCGAAAGCGTTGTGGATGATTTATCTCAGTTTAACTTTATTATGTGCTTTTGCCTTTTGGCTGGCAGGAATGAGTACCTTTGATGCGATTTCACATAGTTTCTCAACGGTTTCGATTGGTGGATTTTCCACCCACGATGCCAGTATCGGCTACTTCAATAGCCCGGCGATTAACTATATTACTGTTTTTTTCTTACTGCTTTCCGCCTGTAACTTTGCCTTGCATTTCGCAGTAATTGACCGCTTGCGTGATAAGCAATCCAGAAAAAGAGGAGATATTTTAAGTCGTCTTTACTGGGGCGATTACGAATTCCGCTTCTTCTTAATGGTACAATTTGGACTGTTTTTGGTTTGTACGATAGTGCTAATGGCGTACAGTTATTTTGATAATGCTTCGGTAACTATTAGCCAAGCGTTATTCCAATCGGTTTCGATTTCTACCACCGCAGGTTTTACTACCAATGATTTCAGCCAATGGTCTTCTTTTTTACCGACTTTGCTGGTGCTTGCATCATTTATTGGCGGTTGTGCCGGCTCAACAGGTGGAGGTTTGAAAGTAATTCGGGTATTGTTGCTCTATTTGCAAAGTAAACGTGAAATCCACCGTTATATCCACCCGAATGTAATTCAACCAATCAAATTAGGCAAACACGTGCTTTCGGAACGTGTTGTAGACGGCATTTGGGCGTTTTTTTCCGCCTATTTCTTTGTATTTGTCGTTTGCTGGCTTGCCTCAATTGCTTGCGGAATGGAAACCTTTGATGCTTTAAATGCAGTGATTGCCACGCTCAATAATTTAGGTCCTGCACTAGGTAGTGTGAGTAGCAACTTCACCCAAGTGCCGGACAGTGCAAAATTGGTACTCACTTTTGCGATGGTATGCGGGCGTTTGGAAGTATTTACCTTACTGGTTATTTTAAGCCCTGTATTTTGGAAAGACTAATGAAAACTCTAATTCTCTATTTTACGACCGATGGTCAAACAAAAAAGATTGCAGAACGATTGGCGGATGCCATCACACACGAAGTTGAGCTGATTTCTCTTAAAGAGCAAGCGGTCGATTTTGCCGAAAAAATTGCAAATGCCGATCAAATTGTGATTGGGGCTTCAATTCGCTATGGGCATTTTAATCCGTTGGTTTATCAGTTTGTGGAACGGCATTATGTGGCGTTAAATCAGAAGAAAACCGCTTTTTACGGTGTGAATTTAACTGCTCGTAAAGAGAATCGAAGTACACCGGAAACTAATACCTACGTGCGTAAATTTTTAGCGAGGGTGAAATGGCATCCGACTGATGTGGAAGTGTTTGCCGGAGCGTTACTTTATCCACGCTATACTTGGTTTGATCGTATGATGATTCGTTTTATTATGAAAATCACCAAAGGCGAAACGGACACTCGCAAAGAATATGAATATACCAATTGGCAACAAGTAGAAAATTTTGGCAAAAAATTGAGCAACCGGTTATAATTCTAATGACCTAGATCAAAAAATGGGAATTTGAGTAATAGGTATAAATTTTCAAATTTTTGATTATAATAGCCGTCCTCTGATCTGATGAGGATCACATTTTAACCTAATTAAACTAAAGGAAAGCCCAAATGAGTATTTTAAAAGAGTTTCGTGAATTTGCCGTAAAAGGTAATGTTGTTGATATGGCTGTCGGTGTGATCATCGGTGGAGCATTTGGTAAAATCGTATCGTCATTAGTGAGCGATGTAGTTATGCCACCAATCGGTTGGTTAATCGGTGGTGTAGATTTTAAAGATCTTGCTATTGAAATTGCACCAGCTAAAGAAGGTGCGGAAGCCGTAATGCTTAAATACGGTGCATTTATCCAAAACGTATTTGATTTCTTAATTATCGCACTTGCCGTATTCGGTATGGTGAAAGTGATTAACTCACTGAAGAAAGCTCCTGTTGTAGAAGAAGCACCTGCAGAGCCAACAGCAGAAGAGAAATTATTAACAGAAATCCGTGATTTATTGAAAAAATAATTGTTGATTTAACGAGGAAAGGACTGTGTAACAACAGTCCTTTTCTTTTGCCTGAAATTTGGAAATGAAAAAACCGACTATCGCTAGTCGGTTTTTCATATCTATTCGATATTACGCTAATTTTTTGATTTGCGCGCTCAATTTAGATTTGTGGTTAGCGGCTTTGTTAGCGTGGATTAAGCCTTTAGACGCCATACGGTCTACGACTTTTTGCATTTCAACGAAAGCGGCTGTTGCTACTGCTTTATCACCGGTCGCTACTGCTGCGTATACTTTTTTGATGAATGTACGCATCATTGAGCGTTGGCTTGCGTTGTGTTGGCGGCGTTTTTCAGATTGAACCGCACGTTTTTTTGCTGACTTGATATTAGCCAAGGTCAAACTCCTAAAATATCTGTGTAAAAATTAGATATAAACCGATTTTCGGTTTATATTGCCTATCGATAGTTTTTAATTCATTTTCAACGAGACACGTGCTTGAAAATAACACCGTTTTTCTGATAGAAAACGATAGGGCGAGATTTTAACAGTTTTTTTCTGATTTTCCTATAACAAACTGCTAAAATTATGATCGATTTTTAGGATCGCACTACAAGCGGTCTGATTTTTCAATAATTTTACCAATATTACACTCTTTATTATGAGCAAAAAACTTTTAAGATCAGGAATGATCGTAAGCGGAATGACCTTAATTTCACGCATTTTGGGGTTAATTCGCGATATTGTGGTTGCCACTCTGTTAGGTACAGGCGTGAGTGCCGATATTTTCCTATTCGCTAACCGTATCCCGAATTTCCTTCGCCGTTTATTCGCCGAAGGGGCATTTTCCAAAGCCTTTGTTCCCGTGTTAGCGGAATATAATGCCGATAATGACCTAAACAAAACCAGAGAATTCATCGCTAAAGTATCGGGTACATTGGGAGGCTTAGTAACTATTGTTACCCTTGTGGCAATGGTTGCCTCGCCTGTAGTGGCGGCTTTATTCGGTACGGGTTGGTTTTTAGATTGGCTTTATGATGGCCCGAATGCAGAAAAATTCACTCAAGCCTCCTTTTTGCTAAAAATTACTTTCCCTTATTTGTGGTTTATTACCTTTGTGGCATTGTCTGGAGCGGTGCTTAATACTATCGGAAAGTTTGGCGTAATGGCGTTTTCGCCGGTGTTGCTGAATGTGGCAATTATTGGTGTGGCGTTACTGGGTAGAGATTATTTCGACTCGCCGGATGTTGCTCTTGCGTGGGGGGTATTTTTAGGCGGATTGTTGCAATTCCTGTTCCAAATTCCGTTTATGAAAAAAGAGGGATTATTGGTTAAGCCAAAATGGGCGTGGAAAGATGAAGGGGTAACGAAAGTTCGTAAATTAATGATTCCTGCTTTATTTGGCGTTTCAGTTACCCAATTAAACTTATTGCTTAATCAAGTGATTGCGTCATTTTTGATTACAGGTTCGATTAGCTGGATGTATTACGCCGACCGCTTAATTGAGTTTCCACTCGGTTTATTCGGCATTGCGATTTCCACCGTAGTGCTGCCGAGCCTTTCCCGCATTGCCAAAAATAAAGATCTGACAGAATTACAGCGTGGCGAAAACTTTCAAAACACAATGGATTGGGGCGTGAGAATGGTATTGTTGCTCGGTATTCCGGCAATGATCGGAATGGCGGTGCTTGCTCAGCCGATTATTATGACAATGTTTATGCGAGGCAAATTTGGCTTTGAAGATGTGCTGGCGACCTCTTATCCGCTCTATGTTATGTGTTTAGGCTTAAACAGCTATATGCTGATTAGTGTGTTGGCGAACGGTTTCTATGCTCATCAAAACACGAAAATGCCGGTGAAAGTAGGGATTATTGCCGCCATCAGCAATATCTTTTTCGGCTTGGCATTTGCACCGTTTTGGGGCTATATCGGCTTAGCATTGGCATCGGCTTGTTCGGCATTAGTGAATGTGAGTTTGCTTTACTTCCACTTGTCAAAAAGTGGTTATTATAAAGTAAGCCGCACCACCATTATTTTTGTGTTAAAACTACTGATTGCAGCTTGTGTGATGGGGGCGTTATTGGCTTATTTCACACCGGCGATTGAAACTTGGGCGTTAATGACGCTATGGCAGAAAATTTATTGGTTGGTTTGGTTGATGATTTTAGCCGCCGGTAGCTATTTTGTAGCCATTATTAGTTTAGGTATTCGTAAAAAAGACTTTAGAGCTGCGGAATAAATGTTGAAATTGAAAGTACCACCGCCGGTTTGGTTTCTATTTTGTGCTGCGTTAATGTGGTGGATTGGGCGAGTTTTACCGGTCCATTTCCCCAATTATCAACATCCCATAATATTTATATTGGGAGCATTGATTGCGGTAATTGGGTTAGTGATTGCCATATCGGCGGTAGTTACGATGAGAAAAGCAGAAACAACATCTAGCCCTTTTCAGCCACAAAATACTTTTCAGATTGTGGATTGGGGGATTTATCGTAAAAGCCGAAATCCGATGTATCTTTCATTACTATTAGGCTTAATTGCGTGGGCGTTGTGGCTTGGATCGATTTTTGCGTGGTTTGTTTTGCCTCTATTCATTGGGTTAATTACCCATTTCCAAATTAAACCGGAAGAACAAATTCTCACCCAAAAATTTGGACAACGTTATTTAGATTATGCAAGTCGAGTGAGACGTTGGCTTTAAAATACAAGCGGTTAGATTTTAATGGAAATTTGCAAAATTTTCCGAAAATCTAACCGCTTGTTTAATCGTTTAAGACTTAGTCTAAATTATTGACATCAGCCGTCATTAAGTTGTGCGAGTTATCCATTGCTAAATTGATAAAACGTTCGTACTGTTGTAGCACGTCGGCAATTAATTCTTCTTTGGTCATATACTGCACATCATAGCCCTCTCGCCCGTCTAGGAAGTAGGTGATCGGCTCGTAAACCATATTTTCTTCAATATTTGGTAAGTTATCATCGCCTACCACTAAATCAGATAATTGGCGTGGTACGCTTTCAATACCGTAGATGAAATTGCGTAAATTCTCTTTTACCACCTCAAACTCTAATTTAGGGTTGGTTTCGTTGGTAAAATTCATTTTTGCGGTTAAGCCGTAGCTTTCAAATTCATCAATTAACTCAAGGAAAGCAGGTCTTGCAACTTTAATAAAGAAATGGCGAACATCTTGTTGTTTGCTTGGATTAATAATTTTTTCCAAACGTTGTTTCCAATCTTTTCCAGCCCAATTTTGGCTGCCTTGAGAAAGTTTTTTATTGAAGTATTGGTTATCAACCATTAAGCCTTTCCATAAGCCAACGCAGAGAATAAGCATAATGAATGTAAATGGTAGAGCGATAATCAAGGTCATTGTTTGTAGTGATGATAAACCGCCTGAATAAAGCAATGACAGTGCCAATACTGCTAATATCACACCCCAGAGAATAGTCTGCCATTTCGGGGCTTTTTCTTCGCCTTGTGAGGCAATACTGTTAAGTACAAAAATACCTGAGTCCGCGGAGGTAATGAAGAAAATTGAGATCACGACAACGGCAATGAAAGAAGCAATTGTGCCGAAAGGTAGTTGCTCAAATAGCGTAAAGAGTAGTTGTTCTGTGTTATTGCTTACTTCAGCTAATGCTCCGGCGGTTTGTTGATCAAACCAGATAGCAGAGCTACCAAAGCTGGTCATCCATAAAATGTTAAACAGCGATGGTACGAATAACACGCCTAAAATAAATTCACGAATGGTTCTGCCTTTGGAAATTTTAGCGATAAATAAGCCGACGAACGGAGCCCAAGAAGCCCACCACGCCCAGTAGAGAACTGTCCAGCCACTTAACCAGCCTTGACTTTCAGGCTCATAAGCGAATGTTCGGAAACTGAGTTCTAGCAATGAGCTAAAGTAGTAGCCTAAATTCTCGGTTAAACTTGAGAACAGGAATAGCGTTGGACCTGTAATAATGACAAAAATCAGTAGTAAGCCCGCAAGGGTTAGATTGATTTCACTTAAAATTTTAACGCCTTTTCCAACTCCTGTAATAGCAGAGAATACGGCTAATGACATCGCCACAATAACCATTACGGCAAGCACTGCAAAACCACTGTTTTCAATTAACCCTAAGTTATTAAAGCCGGCACTCACTTGCATAACCCCGAAGCCGAGCGTGGTAGTTAAACCAAAAATAGTGCTACAAAGGGCGATAACATCAATCGTATGTCCCCAAAAGCCTGAAATACGGTGCTTTAGTAGTGGGTAAAAGCCGGAACGAACCGTAAGTGGTAATTTGTATCTAAAACCAAAGTAAGCCAGAGCGAGGGCGATTACTCCATAAATTGCCCACGCGTGAATTCCCCAATGGTAGAAAGTAGTAACCATCGCTTCTTTTGCTCGCTCTGCTTGCGTTAAATTTTCGTGTACAGGTTTGATATAATGCAAAATTGGTTCAGCAACGCCAAAGTACATTAATCCGATACCCATACCGGCGGCGAATAGCATCGCAATCCAAGAGCCAAAACTAAACTCAGGTTCATCAGTATCTGCCCCTAATTTAATATCGCCTAAGCGGCTGACAGAAAGAAAAATCAGAAACAGAAAAAAGATTGAGCCGGCAAAAATGTAGAACCAACTAAAATTTTTAAAAAGGATATTTTTAATTGCATCGAGGGAGGCTTGTGCAGTCTGAGGAAAGACAATACAGAATATCGCCACAAAGCCGACAAAAAAGACACTAGGAAGGAAGATAGGTGCTTTAAAGGTACTTCCTGTTTGTAATTTTTTGATGAAATCCAATGGTATTTACCTCTATCATTTATTATTCAGAAGTCCGAATATAGCAAAAAGTTATAAAAATGACAAATTAGGTGGAATTTGTAATAAGCAAAACTTTTGCAAAAAAGTCGTAAAAAGCAACCGCTTGCACATTCATTATTTGTGAGTAGAATATTTTTTATTTATAAAAACAAAAAGACAATGCATACACAACATAGTGCTCCAAAAATGGTTTTACCCATTTTACTTTTGATCTCCCTTTCTCATTTGCTGAATGATTTAATTCAGGCGGTAATGGTCTCAATTTACCCGATGCTGAAACAAAATTACCAACTGAGTTTTGCTCAAATCGGTATGATTTCGTTAATTTACCAAATTACCGCATCTATTATTCAGCCGGGTATCGGGCTTTATACCGATAAATACCCAAAACCGAATTTGCTGCCGATAGGTATGTTAATCACCCTTTTCTCTGTGATTTTACTTGCCTTCGCTCCCAATTTTGGAGTATTGCTGATCGCGGCGGCTTTAATGGGTATTGGCTCAGCCACTTTTCACCCTGAAGCCTCTCGGGTGGCTAGAATGGCATCAGGCGGTAAATTTGGCACGGCTCAGTCGCTTTTCCAAGTAGGAGGAAATAGTGGCTCGGCGTTAGGTCCGCTCTTGGTTGCGTTATTTATTGTGCCTAAAGGGCAAAATGCAGTGATTTGGGTTGTAGCATTTGCATTATTAGCATTATGGATTTTATATAAAGTGAGTCGTTGGGTGAAATATGAAGCCAAGCCATTATTTGTTTCATCAAACCATATTCAGCAACGTTTGCACGGCAAGTTATTAGCCAGAGCATTATTAATTATTGCCTTATTAATGTTAGCGAAGTTTATTTATATCGCCAGCCTCAGCAACTATTTTACCTTCTATTTAATGGAAAAATTTCAGTTGAATATGGCAACTGCACAGCTCTATCTTTTTGTATTTTTAGGTGCTGTTGCAGCAGGCACTTTTGCCGGCGGACCGATTGGCGATAAGATCGGACGAAATGCGGTAATTTGGTTCTCTTTCTTAGGAATGGCACCTTTTGCATTATTATTGCCTCACGCCGATTTGTTTTGGACGATTGTATGTGCGATTTTCGCCGGCTTTATTATGTCATCAGCGTTTTCGGCAATGGTGGTTTATGCTCAAGAAGCGGTGCCGGGTAGAGTTGGGCTGATTTCAGGTACAATGTTTGGCTTAATGTTTGGTATTGGCGGCTTAAGTGCTGCTGTATTAGGCTTTTTTGCTGACGAATACGGCTTAGATGCTATTTTTAAAGTCTGTGCCTATTTGCCGTTGCTCGGCTTTGCTGCATTAGGATTGCCGAAACGAAATATTTAATGCTTTTTAGTGTTTTTTGCTCTGGTTTTTTTCATACTGAGTAAGAAAATAATGACACCAATCCAAACCAAAATGTAGCCAACCGAACGTTCGGCAGAGAGTTTTTCATTAAAGATCAGCACGCCACATAAAAATTGTAATGAAGGTGAGATGTATTGCAACATACCGAGTAAAGACATTGAAATGCGTCTTGCCCCCATTGCAAACCAAAGTAGTGGAATGGTGGTGGCAGCTCCTGAGCAGAGTAGTACCGTCATTTGCAAACTATTGAGTTCGCCGAATACTAAGATGTTTTGGTTATAACAAAAGCAAAGGTAGGCTATTGCAAAAGGCGACATCAGCAAGGTTTCAAGGGCTAAGCCCGATAATGGCTCCATTGGGGCGAGTTTGCGGATCAGCCCATAAATACAGAAACTGGCAGCTAAAATGAGTGCCACCCAAGGCACTTGTCCCGCAGGAATTGCCAGCCATAAAATGCCTGCAATCGCAAAACCAACAGAAAGTAATTGAGCCTTATTTAATTGTTCTTTTAGTACCAGATAGCCAACAAATACATTCAAGATAGGGTTAATGAAATAGCCGAGACTGGCATCTAAAATATGCTCGTTAGTAATCGCCCACAAATAAGCCAGCCAGTTCAAGCCAATCATAAAAGAAGAAAGGAAGAAGATTCCCAACACTTTGGGCTGTTTGAAGGCATTGATTACTGCTCGCCCCTGTTGGAAAATCAGCAATAGAATAATGGCAAACACGGCAGACCATACCACCCGTTGAGCTAAAATTTGCTCGGCAGGCATTCCCGATTGATTAATCGGATACCAATAGATCGGAAACATTCCCCACGTCAAATAACACAGCAGAGCATAGTGCCAACCTTGTAATTTGCCTGAAATATTCATTTTGCTTTCCTAAAACAGAGTATACAAGCGGTCATATTTGTTGATTTTTTTGCAAATTGCAAATAACAAAATGCCATAAAAAACTAGGCTTTTTCGATACCGAAAGAAATGACCTCTTCAATTTTCTTTGCATTCATCGCAAGCATTAAGAGCCTATCTACTCCCAGTGCGACACCCGAACAGTTTGGAAAACCTGCTTTGAGAGCCGCTAGGAAACGCACGTCTAGCTGTTGTGGTTCAAGTCCCATTTTTTCTCGTTGTAAATTGTCTTGCTCAAAGCGATGGATTTGCTCGTTTGCGTCGTCTAATTCGTGAAAACCATTACAGAGTTCTAAGCCCTTGTAATAAAACTCAAAACGCTCGGCAACACGGTGATCTTCCGAGCTTATTTGTGCTAACGCGGCTTGAGATGAAGGGAAGTGGTAAACCGCTGTTGGACGATCTTGCCCGATATTTGGCTCTACTACTTCACTGAATAAAAATTGCAGTAAGGTTTCACGATTTTCGTCATCTTCACATTGCAAACCGTGTTTTCTTGCTTTTTCGACTAATTGGGCTTTAGGGGTAGAGAGCGGATCTAACCCAACGTGGGTTTGGAATACAAATTGATAGCTAAAAGATTCCGCCGGTTCGCAATCTAAAATCTGTTGTAGTAAATCGTCCACTTCATTGATTAAACGATACATATCAAAATGCGGACGATACCATTCCAACATTGTAAATTCAGGATTGTGGCGTTTGCCTGCTTCTTCATTACGGAACACTTTGCAAATTTGAAAAATCGGACCGCTACCTGCTGCAAGCAAACGCTTCATATGGTATTCAGGGCTTGTCATCAAATGGAGTGTTTTCGCCTCGCTGCTAAACGGCGATAAAAATTGTGTGCTGAATGTAGAAAGATGTACATCAGTAACTGAGAATTCACTTAAAATTGGGGTTTCTACTTCTAAAATGCCACGATCGGTAAAGAACTTACGCAATTCAGCAATAATTTTAGCACGTTGAATGAGATGAGGGATTGAGGCGGTAGGTTGCCAATCAATGTTATCGAGTTGTAAATTATTCATAAAAAATGACCGCTTGAAAATGTACCACTATTTTAGCCTAAAAAAACGTATCGCCCTAGTTATCGAGCAAGAAAAAATAAAGCGAGTTTTTTAACTTTTCTGCAACAAATTATATTTTCTCATTTTAAACATTAGAAATTTTCTCTTTATAACTCTCCAATTAAGAGCCATTCTCAATACCTTTGTTATGCTTAGTTACCTTTTTTGAGGTAGATCACAAAATCGCACTTTTTATGTTAATAAATTGTAAAAACAGCTTATCTGATTGATTAAATAGTGGCAAAATAGAACCACTTTTAATGAATAAGTTTATTTAACTTTCGGAGTGCATTATGCAAAGTGTTAATTTTGATGTGGCGATTATCGGTGCCGGCGGTGGTGGCTTGCGTGCTGCCATTGCAGCGGCTGAAGCAAATCCAAATCTGAAAATTGCTTTAATTTCAAAAGTTTACCCGATGCGTAGCCATACAGTGGCAGCAGAAGGTGGCTCAGCAGCTGTAATTAAAGATACCGATTCTTACGATAATCATTTTAATGATACAGTGGGCGGTGGCGACTGGTTATGTGAGCAAGATATTGTGGAGTATTTTGTGGAGCATTCACCGATTGAAATGACACAGTTGGAGCGTTGGGGTTGCCCGTGGAGTCGCCGTGAAGACGGTGAAGTAAACGTTCGCCGTTTCGGTGGAATGAAAATTGAGCGTACTTGGTTCGCAGCCGATAAAACCGGTTTCCACATTCTACACACTTTATTCCAAACTTCGATTAAATATCCGAACATTGTCCGCTTTGATGAACATTTCGTACTAGATATTTTAACTGACAATGGCGAAGCTCGCGGTTGTGTGGCGATGAATATGATGGAAGGAACTTTAGTGCAAATCAACGCAAATGCAGTTGTGATTGCAACTGGTGGTGGTTGCCGTACTTATCGTTTCAATACTAACGGCGGTATTGTAACCGGCGACGGTTTATCAATGGCGTATCGTCACGGTGTGGCTTTGCGTGATATGGAATTCGTTCAATATCACCCAACCGGCTTACCGAATACCGGTATTTTGATGACGGAAGGTTGTCGTGGTGAAGGCGGTATCTTAGTGAATAAAGATGGCTATCGCTACTTACAAGATTACGGTTTAGGACCTGAAACGCCAATCGGCAAACCGGAAAACAAATATATGGAATTAGGTCCGCGTGATAAAGTTTCTCAAGCGTTCTGGCAAGAGTGGCGTAAAGGCAATACCTTAAAAACTGCAAAAGGTGTTGATGTAGTTCACTTAGATTTACGTCATTTAGGTGAGAAATATTTACTTGAACGTTTACCGTTTATCTGCGAATTAGCGAAAGCTTATGAAGGCGTTGATCCTGCGAAAGCTCCAATTCCTGTTCGTCCTGTTGTTCACTATACAATGGGTGGTATTGAAGTAGATATGAATGCAGAAACGTCAATTAAAGGCTTATTTGCAGTAGGTGAATGTGCATCATCAGGCTTACACGGGGCAAACCGTTTAGGTTCTAACTCCCTAGCAGAATTAGTGGTATTTGGTAAAGTTGCGGGTGAAAATGCAGCTCGCCGTGCGTTGGAAGTAACTTCTCGTAATCAACCACAAATTGATGCTCAAGCAAAAGATATTGTGGCTCGTTTACATTCGTTAGCAAATCAAGAAGGTAATGAATCTTGGTCTGATATTCGTAACCAAATGGGCGATGCAATGGAAGAAGGTTGTGGTATCTACCGTACACAAGAAAGTATGGAAGCTACTGTGAATAAAATCCAAGAGTTAAAAGAGCGTTATAAAAATATTAGCGTGAAAGATAAATCAAGCGTGTTTAACACCGATTTACTCTATAAAATTGAGTTAGGTTTTATCTTAGATGTTGCTCAGTCTATTGCTTGCTCTGCGGTGGAACGTAAAGAATCTCGTGGTGCACACCAACGTTTAGATTATGTTGAACGTGATGATGTGAATTACTTGAAACATACACAGGCTTTCTATAACGCAGATGGTACACCAACCATTAAATATAGCGATGTGAAGATTACTAAATCACAACCAGCTAAACGTGTGTACGGTGCAGAAGCGGAAGCACAAGAAAAAGCGAAAAAAGCAGCAGAAGCTCAAGCACAATAATAGAGAAGGAGCGAGAAAATGGCAAATTTAGATAAAATGACCATCGAAGTGCTACGCTACAATCCGGAATCAGATAGCGAGCCACATTTAGATAGATATGAAGTGCCTTATGATAGCCAAACTTCACTATTAGATGCACTGGGTTACATTAAAGACGAGCTTGAGCCTGAGCTTTCATACCGTTGGTCTTGCCGTATGGCGATCTGCGGATCTTGTGGGATGATGGTAAACGGTAAACCAAAACTGGCGTGTAAAACATTCTTACGTGATTACAGCGGCTTTATGCGAATTGAACCGCTTGCTAACTTCCCGATTGAGCGTGATTTAGTAGTGGATTTAAGCCACTTTATTGATAGCATTGAGGCAATTAAACCTTATGTGATTGATAACAAAGCACCGGAAGGTCAGCGTACTAAACAAACACCGGCACAGTTAGAGAAGTATCGTCAATTCTCAATGTGTATTAACTGTGGTTTATGCTATGCAGCTTGTCCACAATTTGGTTTAAACCCTGAGTTCATCGGTCCTGCGGCAATTACATTAGCTCATCGCTATAACCTGGATAACCGTGATAACGGACGTGAAGAGCGAATGAAATTGCTCAGCAGTAAAAATGGGGTGTGGAGTTGTACTTTTGTGGGCTACTGCTCAGAAGTTTGTCCGAAACACGTTGGTCCCGCTTCAGCCGTGAACCAAGGCAAGCTAGAAAGTGCAAAAGATTATGTTATCTCAATGATCAAACCGAGATAGGAGGAAGAAATGTCAGCAACAAAACGTAGACCTTATGTTCGAGGAATGAAAGCAAGCTGGTGGAAAAAACTTGATTTCTACAAAATGTATATGGTGCGTGAAGCGACCTGTCTTCCAACGGTTTGGTTCTGTATCGTACTATTTTATGGTGCAGTTGCATTAAGTAAAGGCACATTCGCAACCGACTTTGTAGATTTCTTACAAAATCCATTTGTGGTTGTACTAAATATCATCTCGCTTGCAGCAATGTTTTACCACGCGGCAACACTTTATGTAATGACACCTGAAGTGATGTCAGTTATGGTAAAAGGTAAACATCTACCGGTTTCTGTCGGAAGAAACATTCTTTGGGCTGCAACAGGTGTAATTAGCTTAATTGCATTAATCTTAGTTTATATTTAAGAAGGGGAAGAAAATGAGTTTAGATCAAAACCCAAAACGTTCAAATGAACCACCTGTCTGGTTACTCTTTAGTGCTGGCGGTATGATTAGTGCATTATTTTTTCCTGTAGTAATTTTTATTATCGGCTTATTGTTACCGTTTGGATTAGTTTCGCCTGATAATATTATTGCTTTTGCCCATACTTGCATCGGAAAACTGACCATTATGGCATTAGCTATTTTCCCAATGTGGGCGGGTATGCACCGTATCCATCACGGCTTGCACGATCTGAAAGTTCACACACCGGCGGGTAATGTGATTTTCTATGGATTATCTATCTTATATACAATCCTAGTGATCATCGCTGTAGTTCAGATCTAATTTTGGAAGACCATCTTACATAAAGATGGTCTTTTTTATCTTTTTACAAGCGGTCGAATTTACAAAGAAATTTGCAAACATTATGAATTCTGCTGATAAAATGATCGCTTTGTATTAAATATCTTCAAAAAAGATCTTTTTTAAAATTTTTTGCAAAAAACACTTGCGTTCATTTTAGATTTCTCTATAATGCACCCCACACAACGACGCACTGTTGTGAAGAGATTAAGTTTGATTCCGGTGCGTCGTTTTATTTTGCTCTTTAACAATTTATCAGACAAT
>NZ_JBXGGI010000046.1:0-16444 GCF_056854775.1 Mannheimia sp. | reverse complement strand
TACCGTAACTTAGAGAAAAAAGGCTTACATTCTCGTAAGAAATAATTTACTTATAACTACACCGTAGGGGCAAATTGCAATTTGCCCCTACATTATGGTTTCTTGGCAAAAAGCCCGTTGATTTCACTCAACGGGCTTTTTTCTATTTCACAAGCGGTGATATTCCATCAAAACTTTGCAAATTACAATACCGCTAAAGCCGCATCGTAATCCGGCTCTTGCTTGATTTCCGGCACTAATTCGCTGTGTAATACTTTGTTGCTCTCATCTAAAATAATCACAGAACGAGAGGCTAAACCAGCGAGTGGACCAGAGGTAATATCCACACCAAGTTTGTTATGTAATTCACGGTTACGGAACGTTGATAATACTTTCGCATTTTCAATGCCTTCTGCTCCACAGAAACGTGCTTGAGCAAAAGGTAAATCAGCTGAAATACATAATACAACCGTGTTATCTAAACTTGTTGCTTTTTCGTTAAACACACGCACAGACTTCGCACAAATACCTGTATCAATACTTGGGAAAATGTTTAACACTTTGCGTTTACCGTCAAAATCAGACAGTGAAACGTCCTCTAAATCACTGTTTACCAGCGTAAAATCTGCAACCACATCGCCTTGTTGTGGAAATGCACCTGCAACATCAATCGGGTTTCCTGCTAAAGTTACTTTACTCATTCTTTTCTCCTTATGAATAAACAAGCGGTCTAAATATACCGATTTTTTGCAAAATAGGAAACTATCAATTTAATTATGATAATCTTTAGAAACTAACCTGATTTTGCTATACTCATAGACATCTCATTTTTAAGGTTATCATTATTATGTTAAAAATTTTTCGTGTTTTTTTAGTTGCAATAGCGGCTATTTTAATTTCTCTTGTCGGTACACTTTATGCGTTAGTGCGTTTACGCCACCCGAGCAGTGTGGGCGTTGTGGCACGTTGGTTCGGTTTATTACATAAATTGATGGGCGTAAAACTGATTACTCGTAAAAAACCTGAAATCAACTACCCGGTTATCTACATCGGCAACCATCAGAATAACTATGATATGGCAACGATTTCTTCAATGGTAGCAGAAAACACCGTGAGTATCGGCAAAAAAAGCTTGATTTGGATTCCGTTTTTCGGCTTAGTTTATTGGGCGACCGGCAATATTTTTATTCATCGTGAAAAGCGTTCAAGTGCGATTGAAACAATGAATAAAGCAGGGCAAATCGTCAAAGAGCGTCAAGTATCTGTGTGGATGTTCCCTGAAGGCACTCGTAGTCGTGGACGTGGCTTACTGCCGTTTAAAACCGGAGCTTTCCATTTGGCAATTTCCGCTGGTGTGCCGATTGTGCCTGTTGTTTGTTCTAACTTACACAATAAAATTGATTTGAACCGTTGGGATAATGGCGTTGTGATCTGTGAAATGCTTGAGCCTATTGATACATCGGGTTATAGCCGTGAAAACGTGAAAGAACTAATGGAAAAATGCCACCAAATTATGCTCGCTAAATTTGAAGAGCTTAATCAAGAAGTTGAAGAACTAGAAAAAACGAAAAACGCCTAATATGAAAAAAGCGATAACCCGACGCCAATTTTTACAAGGTTCAATCCTAGCAGGTGCATTAGCGACATTGCCTCACGCTGCATTAGCAGCTGATCGCTCTGCCCTTAATATTCCACCCCTTATGGATATTGGACGAGGTAGACCTGTTCGGCTTGATTTACGCCCTGCTCAAACCCAATTTGATAAAGGTAAGTTGGTCGATGTTTGGGGCGTGAACGGACAGTATCTTGCTCCTACTGTACGGGTAAAATCAGGAGATTTTGTTAAATTAACTTATCTCAATAATTTGCCACAAAAAATCTCAATGAATATTCAAGGGCTACAAGCCTCAAGCGATATTATCGGCTCGGTGCATCGTTCTCTTGAACCCAAAAGCAGTTGGTCGCCAATTGTTTCAATTAATCAAGCCGCTTGTACTTGTTGGTATCACGCCGATACGATGCTCAATTCAGCGTTCCAAATTTATCGAGGATTGGTTGGATTGTGGCTGATTGAAGATCAACATAGCAAAAATACCTCTTTACCGAATAAATATGGCGTGAATGATATTCCACTGATTTTGCAAGACCAGCTTCTCAATAAAGAAGGTGTACAAGTTTTAGATAAAAACACACCCCAATTTTTAGGAAAACGCCTGTTTGTAAACGGACAAGAATCACCTTATTTCAATGTGCCTCGCGGCTGGGTAAGATTACGTGTCCTCAACGCTTCCCTCTCCCGTGCTTATGACTTAAGACTAGATAATGACCAACCACTTAGACTTATTGCAACAGGTGTAGGAATGTTAGCCGAACCTGTGGAGATGGACGTTATCCGCCTTGCTCCAAATGAGCGAGTGGAAGTTCTGGTTGATTTAAGCGACGGCAAAACAGTTTCACTGATAAGCGGTCAAAAAAGAGATATTTTTTACAAAATCGGGCAAGTTTTCTCAAGCGATGATGAATTAATCGACAATATAATTTTAGAACTCAGACCTGAAGGAATGGCAGCGGTACTCAATACAAAACCAAGTTTACCTGCCTTTTCATTAGATGAATTTAATTTGAAAATCAGCCAAGAACGCCGATTTATGCTTAGCCCGTCTGATTACTTAATCAACCAAAAGCGATTTGACCCAAAACGAATTGATTTTACCGCTCAAAAAGGCAGTGTTGAGCGTTGGTATTTACACAGCACACAAGCGGTCGGATTTACCCTGCAAGGTGCAAAATTTATTATTGAGACTCAAAACCGTAAACCATTCCCAATTAAGCAACTTGCTTGGCGAGATACGGTTTGGTTAGAGGCTGAACAAGAGGTAACTCTTTTAGTTCGCTTTGACAATACCGCTTCTGAGCAATTGCCTTTTACCTTTGGCGTGAGCGATTTTATGTTGCGTGATAGAGGTACGATGGGTCAATTTAGTGTAATTGAAAATGGACAATAACCCTTCGATAGGCGATAATGCCCCATAATTTTGCCCATAAAAAGGAAAAAATAATGAGCCAAGAATTTTTAGATTTTGAAATGCCGATTGCCGAACTTGAAGCTAAAATTGAGTCTTTAAGAGCGGTCAGTCTGCAAGATGACAAAATTGACCTTGATGATGAAATCAAGCGTTTACAAAAGAAAAGCGAAGAATTAACCAAAAAAACCTTTGCAAATTTAGATGCGTGGCAAATTTCCCGTATGGCACGCCACCCAAACCGCCCATACACTTTAGACTATATTGAACATATCTTCACTGAGTTTGATGAATTAGCAGGTGATCGTGCATTCGCTGATGATAAAGCCATTGTCGGCGGTATTGCTCGTTTAGACGGTCGCCCGGTGATGATTATTGGTCATCAGAAAGGTCGTACGGTAAAAGAGAAGGTAAAACGTAATTTCGGTATGCCTGCACCGGAAGGTTATCGTAAAGCATTACGCTTAATGGAAATGGCAGAACGTTTTAATATGCCGATTATTACCTTTATTGATACACCGGGAGCTTATCCGGGTATTGGAGCTGAAGAACGAGGTCAATCAGAAGCGATCGCACGCAACTTGCGTGAAATGTCGCAACTCTCTGTGCCGGTAATTTGTACTGTAATTGGCGAAGGTGGTTCAGGCGGTGCATTAGCTATCGGCGTAGGTGATAAAGTCAATATGTTGCAATATTCAACCTACTCGGTTATTTCTCCTGAAGGCTGTGCCTCAATTCTATGGAAAAGTGCCGATAAAGCCTCAACTGCGGCAGAGGTAATGGGCTTAACTGCTCCACGTTTAAAAGAGTTAGAACTGATCGATAACATCGTGCCGGAACCATTGGGTGGGGCTCATCGAAATATTGAGGAAATTGCACAAAATCTAAAACAACGTATTGTGGAAGATTTAGCGGAGTTAGATCAACTCAGCAAAGACGATTTATTAGAACGTCGTTATCAACGCCTAATGAACTACGGCTACGTTTAATCGGTTTTAAATAGAACAAGCGGTAAGATTTTTGTAGAAATTTGCAAAATCTTGCCGTTTTGCATTAAGAGAATAAAAAGATAAAAGAAATTTGAAAGTGGTGCCGACTACCGGAATCGAACTGGTGACCTACTGATTACAAGTCAGTTGCTCTACCTACTGAGCTAAGTCGGCATATAGAAAGGTTTTAACGAGGGAGAATTATAGCAATTTCTTTCCCGTCTTCAACCCTCAAGCCATTCAAATGACTAAAAAATAATACACATTAAGCTTTTAAAGGAGCAAGCGAATGAAAAACATACTCTCTATTCAATCCCACGTTGTCTATGGCTACGCCGGCAACAAAGCGGCAACCTTTCCAATGCAGCTTTTAGGAGTGGATGTTTGGGCATTAAACACAGTGCAATTTTCTAACCATACTCAATATGGGAAATGGGGCGGAATGGTAATGCCAAAAGAACAGATTGGCAGCATTGTAGAGGGAATTCACAATATCGATGAACTTCATCGCTGCGATGCGGTATTATCAGGCTACATTGGCTCTGCAGAACAAGTTGAAGAAATCATCAATGCATTCCATAAAGTAAAAGCGGAAAATCCTAATGCGATCTACATTTGCGACCCTGTAATGGGACACCCAGATAAAGGTTGCATCGTGGCAGATGGAGTAAAAGAAGGCTTAATCAATCTAGCAATGGCACAAGCTGATATCATCACACCAAATTTAGTGGAATTACGAGAGCTCACAGGCTTAACCGTAGAAAATTTCGAGCAAGCCTTAGAAGCCGTAAAAGTGATTTTAACTAAAGGTCCGAAAAAAGTGCTAGTAAAACATTTAAGCCGTGTAGGTAAAGATAGCAACAAATTTGAGATGCTTTTTGCCAACCAAGAGGGTATTTGGCATATCAGCCGACCGCTCTATCATTTCGACAAAGAACCGGTGGGCGTAGGCGACTTAACTGCCGGCTTATTTGTAGCGAACTTATTAAATGGGAAATCAGATCTGGAAGCCTTTGAGCATACTGCCAATGCCGTAAATGAAGTAATGGAACAAACCTCAAAATCAGGCTTGTACGAACTCCAAATTATTCGCTCACGGGATTTAATCGTTAATCCACAATGTAATTATAAAGCTGTAAAAATTGCTTAATTGAAATTGTAAAATATTGATAAAATTCGACCGCTTGTAAATGTTACTTTCTACAAGCGGTCTTTTTTCCTCTACATTTTGCAAATCGCACAACATAACATAAAACGAAAAGGCAGACTTTTCAGCCTGCCTTTTCTGCATTTGTATGCTCAAATAATCAATTTAATTATTTGATGATTTTCGCTACAACGCCCGCACCTACTGTACGACCACCTTCACGGATAGCGAAGCGTAAACCTTCGTCCATCGCGATTGGGTGAATTAAGCTTACAGTCATTTTGATGTTATCGCCAGGCATTACCATCTCAACACCTTCCGGTAATTCGATAGTACCTGTTACGTCCGTTGTACGGAAGTAGAACTGTGGGCGGTAACCTTTGAAGAATGGAGTATGACGACCACCTTCTTCTTTTGATAATACGTAAACTTCTGATTCGAAGTCTGTGTGTGGCGTGATTGAACCCGGTTTCGCTAATACTTGACCACGTTCGATTTCTTCACGTTTAGTACCACGTAATAATGCACCAACGTTCTCACCCGCACGACCTTCGTCTAATAATTTACGGAACATCTCAACACCAGTTACTGTTGTTTTCGTTGTATCTTTGATACCTACGATTTCAACTTCATCACCAGTACGGATGATACCACGCTCAACACGACCTGTTACTACTGTACCACGACCAGAAATTGAGAATACGTCTTCGATTGGTAATAAGAATGGCTTATCAATCGCACGCTCAGGCTCTGGGATGTATGTATCTAAGTGGTTTGCTAATTCAAGGATTTTCTCTTCCCACTCAGCAACACCGTTTAATGCTTGTAATGCTGAACCACGTACGATTGGAGTGTCATCGCCCGGGAAGTCGTATTGAGAAAGAAGTTCACGAACTTCCATTTCAACTAATTCTAATAACTCTTCGTCATCAACCATATCGCATTTGTTTAAGAATACGATGATGTATGGAACACCTACTTGGCGACCTAATAAGATGTGCTCACGAGTTTGTGGCATTGGACCATCTGTTGCTGCTACTACTAAGATAGCACCGTCCATTTGTGCCGCACCGGTAATCATATTTTTAACATAGTCCGCGTGTCCCGGGCAGTCAACGTGTGCGTAGTGGCGAGTTGCTGTATCGTATTCAACGTGTGAAGTGTTGATGGTGATACCACGAGCTTTTTCTTCCGGTGCGTTATCGATTTGGTCGAATGCACGAGCTGCACCACCGAAGTGTTTTGATAATACAGTTGTAATTGCTGCTGTTAAAGTTGTTTTACCATGGTCAACGTGGCCGATTGTACCCACGTTCACGTGCGGTTTTGTACGTTCAAATTTTTCTTTAGACATTTTCTAAAAGCCTCTTAAACAAAAACGGTTACAATGGAACAAAAGAACCCATTAACCATAATGTAGAAATTAATACTAATTGAAACTTATAGGAAAGAGTGAAGTTAGAAGAAGTGGTGCTGATAGGCGGATTTGAACCGCCGACCTCACCCTTACCAAGGGTGCGCTCTACCAACTGAGCTATATCAGCGTTTGGAGCGGGCAGCGGGAATCGAACCCGCATCATTAGCTTGGAAGGCTAAGGTAATAGCCATTATACGATGCCCGCTGTTCTAAATTCGTCTGTCCTGCACGATTCAAAAATCAGAAATGGTGGAGGGAGAAGGATTCGAACCTTCGAAGGCTGAGCCAACAGATTTACAGTCTGCCCCCTTTGGCCGCTCGGGAACCCCTCCACGATATTTTGAATACTTATTTACGTTTAAAGCAAAAATGGTGCCGACTACCGGAATCGAACTGGTGACCTACTGATTACAAGTCAGTTGCTCTACCTACTGAGCTAAGTCGGCATTGCTGTGTCGTAAGCAAGTGATGTGCATTATAGGGAAATTTTAACGCTGTGCAAGTATTTTTTTTAAAAATATTAAAAAAATCAATCTTTCGACTTTTAAATATACAAAATGGCTATTTTTTGTAAAATACAGGCGGTTTTATGTCAATAAATACGGCAAAAGCGTCTCATATATTGTATAGTTATGCCCCTAATTTGAGTATTAAACCGATTTATTCATCATCAAAAAATTGAGATTTTGGCTATGAGCCTTGAAAAAAACACAAAAATTACTCCTTTTCTCACTTTTGATCGCCAACAATGGGCAGATTTGCGTAAATCCGTGCCATTAAAGCTAACTGAGCAAGATTTAAAACCGTTATTAGGCTTTAATGAAGATCTTTCTTTAGAAGAAGTACGTACTATTTACCTCCCCCTTGCCCGTTTAATTCAATACTATATAGAAGAGAATTTAAAACGTCAGACCGTTTTACACCGTTTTCTTGGCATTGAAACGCCGAAAGTGCCTTATATTATTAGTATTGCCGGCAGTGTTTCGGTTGGTAAAAGTACCTCTGCCCGTATTTTGCAAGCTCTGCTCTCACATTATCCTAAAGAGAGAAAAGTCGATTTAATTACTACCGATGGTTTTTTATATCCGCTTGCAACGCTTACTGAAAAGAACTTACTAAAGAAAAAAGGCTTTCCGGAATCTTATGATATTCATAGCCTCATTCGCTTTGTATCTGATATTAAATCGGGCGAGCGTAATGTGAAAGCCCCCATCTATTCGCATTTAACTTATGACATTATTCCTGATCAATTTAATGTAGTTGATCAACCTGATATTGTGATTTTAGAAGGACTAAACGTGCTACAAAGCGGAATGAACTACCCTTCCAGCCCACATAATGTATTTGTATCTGATTTTGTCGATTTCTCAATTTATGTTGATGCTGAAGAAGATCTCTTAAAGAAATGGTATATCAACCGTTTCTTAAAATTCCGCCGCAGTGCCTTTGCTGATCCGAACTCTTATTTCCACCACTATTCAAAATTATCGGAACAAGAAGCGATTAAGACTGCCTCAACCATCTGGGAGGAAATTAATGGTTTGAATTTACGACAAAATATTTTACCGAGCCGTGAACGAGCCAACCTCATTTTGATAAAAGGGCAAGATCACGCCATTGAAACGGTAAAATTACGCAAATAATTCAACTTTTTCGACCGCTTGTTACACCTTAAAATCCGTTGAATACAACTCAACGGATTTTTTATTTAAATCAATGCTTATTCGGCTATTTTTTGGTAAGCTAACAACTTTGAGATTGATTGATATTAGGCATAAACAATGAATAAAAAATTTCTACTTCCTTTAATTCTCTTTTTGGCATTATCTGTGGCATTTTTGGTTCAACTTGCTCGCAACTCACAAGGTGATGATCCGAAAAAATTAGAATCTGCCCTCATCGGTAAAACCATTCCTAATTTCAGCCTAGAATCTTTACTCGATGAAAAAGAGCAAATTAATCAAGATGTGGTTAAAACAGGCAAGCCTCGCCTATTAAATGTGTGGGCAACGTGGTGTCCAACTTGTTACGCCGAACACGAATACCTTACTGTTTTAGCGAAACAAGGAGTGGAAATTGTCGGCATTGATTATAAAGATGAACGCCCGAAAGCGATTAAATTCTTAGCCGCTTACGGTAATCCATATAAAGCGGTTATTTTTGATCCCAAAGGCTCACTCGGCTTAGATTTGGGTGTTTATGGTGCACCGGAAACCTTTATTATTGATGGCAATGGCATCATCAAATACCGCCACGCAGGCGATGTAAACGACCAAGTGTGGAATAACGTGCTAAAACCGATTTATGACAAATTAAAAGAGTGATGAAAACGATGAAAAAGTTTAGCCTATTCTTTATTTTTGCAAGCTCTGTGGCTCTTTCTGCTCCTGTTGAGCTTCATAAATTTGATAGTCCAAAACAAGAAGCGGATTATCGTGCCTTAATTCAAGAACTACGCTGTCCGCAATGCCAAAACAATAATATTGCGGACTCAAATGCAACAATTTCCACCGATATGCGGGCAAAAACCTTAGAGTTACTCAAAGAAGGGAAAAGCAAAGATGAAGTGGTGGAGTATATGATTGAACGTTACGGCAATTTTGTTACCTACAATCCGCCAATGACACCAGCAACGCTTATTCTTTGGGTTCTGCCGTTAATTTTAATTGCACTAGGGCTTGGTTTTGTGCTCCGCCGCAAGAAAGCGAAACTGCAAGCGGTCAATTCTTCGCAAAATTTTGCAAAACCAATTAAGCATTTAAACCAAGACGAGCAAGAGCGTCTTAACCAAATTTTAAATAAGGACAACAAATGAGTTTCTGGATAGCCATTATTTTTATTACTCTAATCGTCTGTGTTGTGGCGTTTTATCCTTTGCTTAAAAAGAATAAGCAAATTGATGCCAGCAAACGCGATAGTTTAAATAAAGCTTTCTATTTTGATCGCTTAAAAGAAGTGGAAAACGAAGCAAATGAAGGCGTTATTGACGATCCTGAACGCACAAAATTAGAGCTACAACAAAATTTATTAGACGACATTCCTGAAAACACTCAGCCCGTTCAAGGTGAAAAATTAAAGCTCGGCAAGGCGTGGTTTGTTTCATTGATTTTGTTTGTAGGTGGCATTAGTTTTGCGATTTATAGTAATGTCGGTTCGTGGCTTTCAAACTCAATGCTAGATACTACCCATCAAAAATTAGACTATTTCTACGAACGCTTGAAATCAGAAGATAAAAATCCGCTTTCAACCGAAGAGATGAACCAATTTGCAATGGCATTACGCGTTGATTTGCAGAAAAATCCAAACGATGATCAGAAATGGTATATGCTCGGGCAAATCGGTATGGCGTTAGATGACGGTCAATTAGCTCACGATGCGTTCAGTAAAGCAGCACAGCTAAAACCTGATAATTTAGCTTACAAATTAAGCCACGCTCAGCTTCTACTTTTCTCCGAAGCACCAGAAGATAAAACACAAGGCGAAACGTTATTAAAACAGATTATCCGTCAAGATCACACCAATTTTGATGCGTTAAGCCTGCTTGCTTTCCACTCGTTTGAAAAAGAAGATTTCAAAATGGCGGCGATGACGTGGGGAATGATGTTAAAGCTCTTGCCAGATGAAGATCCTCGTAAAGTTACGGTTGAGCGTAGTTTTAATATGGCATTATCAAATTTAAGTGAACAAGATAAACAAGAGTTACAATTGCAAAAAGGCGAGAAAAAATGACCGCTTGTAAATCTCCAAGTAAAGAAAAATTGAAAATCGGTTTAGTGTCTGTTTCTGACAGAGCCTCACAAGGGGTTTACCAAGATCAAGGTATTCCCGAATTGAAAGCTTGGTTAAAAGCTGCATTATGCAATGATTTTGAGGTAGAAAGCCGCTTGATTGCCGATGAACAACCACTCATTGAGCAAACCTTGATTGATTTGGTGGATAACCACGCTTGCCATTTGGTTTTAACCACCGGCGGAACAGGTCCAGCAAAACGTGATGTTACCCCTGATGCTACGCTTGCCGTTGCTCATCGAGAAATGCCGGGTTTTGGCGAACAAATGCGACAAGTAAGCCTCCACTTCGTGCCAACCGCAATTCTCTCTCGCCAAGTGGGTGTTATCCGCAATGAGAGCTTAATTCTCAACTTACCCGGACAGCCGAAAGCAATTAAAGAAACGCTTGAAGGGGTAAAAGATGAAAACGGCAAAGTGTTAGTCAAAGGCATTTTCAGTGCTGTACCGTATTGCCTACAACTTTTAAGTGAAATTTATGTCGAAACCAATCCGCAAGTGTGCGAAAGTTTCCGTCCAAAATCAGCTCGTAGAGAAAAATAGGAATAACGATGAAAAAAATTGAAGCAATCATCAAACCTTTTAAATTAGATGACGTACGTGAAGCCTTAACAGACGTGGGCATTAGCGGTATGAGCATTACTGAAATCAAAGGCTTCGGCAGACAAAAAGGGCATACCGAGCTTTATCGTGGAGCGGAATACGCCATTGATTTCCTGCCAAAAGTAAAAGTTGAAATTGTGATTCCTGATGAACTGGAAGAACAGTGCATTGAAGCGATTATGGAAACCGCTCAAACCGGCAAAATCGGTGATGGCAAGATTTTTGTCTATGATGTTGGACGTGTTATTCGTATTCGTACAGGCGAAGAAAACGAAGAGGCAATTTAATTTTGCAAAAAATTTTGTAAAATAGACCGCTTGCAGGGCGTATAACATACGCTCCAAAATTAAATGGGCGTACGATGTACGCCCCTACATTTGGAATATGGAATGAAAACCGGACTTAAATTTCTTTGGATTAGCTTAGTTACTATCATCATCGACCTTTGGTCAAAATATATCGTTGTACAACATTTTGAATTTGGCGAAAGTATTAATATCTTGCCTATTTTTAACTTAACTTATGCACGCAATTATGGTGCAGCTTTTAGTTTTCTCGCTGATCATTCCGGCTGGCAAAAATATTTCTTCTTAGGGCTGGCAATTGTGATTTCCCTCGCCTTAGTTGTGGCATTATGGAAAAATCAAGCGGTCAAAAAATTAGAAAATTCTGCGTATGCCTTAATTATCGGCGGTGCAATTGGTAATGCGATTGACCGTGCTTATAACGGCTATGTAGTGGATTTTCTTCATTTTTATTGGGATATTTACCATTATCCCGTCTTTAATGTGGCTGATATTGCCATCTGTGTGGGAGCAGGCTTACTGATTTTAGAAGCCTTTATAACGAAAAAAGAAAAGACAAAGTAAGAGTGATTAGATGAAAGTTTTATTAGCAAACCCTCGTGGTTTCTGTGCCGGTGTAGATAGAGCCATTTCCATTGTAGAACTCGCATTGGAAATTCACGGTGCACCGATTTATGTTCGCCACGAAGTGGTTCACAATAAATTTGTGGTGGATGGCTTAAAAGCAAAAGGGGCGATCTTCGTTGAAGAATTGGACGAGGTGCCTGATGATGCAATTGTGATCTTTTCCGCTCACGGGGTTTCTCAAGCGGTCCGCCAAGAAGCCAAACGCCGTAATTTAAAAGTGTTTGATGCAACTTGTCCGCTGGTAACCAAAGTCCATATGCAGGTTGCTCGAGCCAGTAAAAAAGGCACAAAAGCCATTCTCATCGGGCACGAAGGACACCCGGAAGTCATCGGCACAATGGGGCAATATAGCAACGAAGAAGGCGGCATTTATTTGGTGGAATCGGTAGAAGATATTGCGGAGCTTCCGGTATCCAACAACGATGAGCTCACCTTTATGACGCAAACAACACTCTCTATTGATGACACAATTGGTGTGATTGATGCGTTAAAAGAGAAATACCCTGCGATTCAAGGTCCTCGCAAAAACGATATTTGCTATGCCACCACCAACCGCCAACACGCGGTGCGTGAATTAGCGGAACAATCGCAGCTAGTGCTTGTAGTTGGCTCGAAAAATTCATCTAACTCAAACCGTTTAGCAGAACTCGCTTCTCGAATGGGCGTGATGTCAAAACTGATTGACGGTCCGCAAGATATTGATCCGAAATGGCTTGAAGGAGTTGAAACTATCGGCATTACTGCCGGTGCTTCTGCTCCTGAAGTATTAGTGCAATCTGTTATCTCACACTTAAAAACATTAGGTGTAACAGAAGTAGAAACCCTTGCTGGCAATGAAGAAGATGTTGTCTTTGAAGTGCCGAAAGAACTTCGCATTAAAGAGGTAAAATAATGACAGAAATTAACCGCTTTAAACTTGAATGGGAATGCCGTCGTGGTATGCGTGAGTTAGACAAAATGATTATGCCGTTTTATAAAAATCATTTTGATGAACTTACCGAAACACAACAACAAGCCTTTGTTGAAATGTTAAGCTACACCGATCCTGAACTCTTTCGCTGGGTAATGTTACAAGTACCGGCTCCAACACCCGAGATCGCAGAATTAATTGAACTGATGAGAGCGAAGATTGAGCGTTAATTCCATATAGACAAAGGCGAGATTAATCGGTTAAACATTAATCTCACCTTTGTTTCTAACTGCCTTACCTATTATTGATTAATATCAATTCTATTATCTAACAGTTGTGATACTCTCCCCCATATTTTAAGTTATGGAGAACATTTTATGTCAAACACAACAGTCAATGTAAAAGCAGGCTTTGAATGGAAAGGTCTGCTAATTTCTATTATCGTCGGGCTTGGAATTTATTTCTGCCCAATACCTGAAGGGCTAAGTCCTAAAGCGTGGGGAATGCTCGCATTATTTGTTGCAACCATTGTGGCAATTATTACTAAAGCAATGCCAATGGGTGCGGCAACCTTAGTTGCCCTGGTAATCAGTGGTGTAACAGGACTTACCCCGATTAAAGCAGGAAAAGACGATGTCGCAATGCTTTCCGGCTTTGCCAACTCAACTATTTGGCTTATCGGGATTGCGATGTTCTTATCTCGTGCTGTGATTAAAACAGGGCTAGGGCATCGTATCGCACTCTATTTCATTTCTAAATTCGGTAATCGAATGATGGGGGTTGCGTACGGTATAGCCCTTGCTGATACCATTATTGCACCGGGTATTCCGTCTGCTTCTGCTCGTGGGGGCGGTATTATGTACCCGATTATGCAATCAATCGCAGATACATACGATTCTAAACCAGGACCAACAGCAAGAAGAGCCGGTGCGTTTTTAGCGATTGTTGTGTCTCAAATTGATACTATCGCTTGTACAATGTTCTTAACCGCTATGGCAGGCAACCCTCTGATTGCAGAACTTGCCGGCAGCCAAGGTATCGAAATTTCTTGGATGACATGGTTTTTAGGAGCACTTGTACCGGGCATTATCAGCTTAATCGTACTCCCTTACTTAGTTTATCTCATCTATCCACCAGAGTTGAAAAGTACACCTAAAATGGCACAAATGGCAAAAGATGAGTTACAAAAAATGGGTAAAATGAGTGCAGCCGAATGGATCTTAGCCCTCGACTTCATTCTCCTACTACTCCTATGGACGGTCGGCGATCTCTATTTCGGTATTCCAGCAACTGTATCTGCCTTTATCGGCTTGGTCATTTTATTACTCTCAAATATTATGACGTGGAAAAACATTGTCGAAGAAACAACGGCGTGGGATACAATGTTTTGGTTTGCCGTATTAGTAATGATGGCAACCGCCCTAAACAAGTATGGTGTAATAAGCTGGATTTCAACGCACATTTCTTCTTCAATTAGTATTTTCAGCTGGCCTGTTGCCTTTACCATTTTAGTACTGGTTTATTTCTACACCCGCTACTTCTTTGCTTCTGCTATGGCACATATTTCTGCTATGTATTTGGCATTCTTAGCAGCCGCTATCGCCGTGGGTACACCACCGATGTTAGCTGCGGTTGGCTTAGGCTATACTTCAACCCTTTCAATGAGCCTAACCCAATATGCCGGTGGCCCGGGGCCTGCTTTATTCGGCTCAGGTTATAACACTACCGGTCAATGGTGGGGAGTGAGTTTCATTGTTTCTATTGCCTCACTTATCATCTGGTTTGGTATCGGCGGTTTATGGATGAAAATGTTAGGCTGGTGGTAATCTATACCTAATAAGCAATAAAGAGGAATAAAACACCGTTTTTATTCCTCTTTTTAATTTTATTTCAATATTACAAGCGGTTACTTTTTACAACAATTTTGCAAAGTAAGGAATTAAAAAACACCCCAAATTTGCATTAAACCTTGATTTATTCGCCATTTTTGTTTAATGTATGCCGATTTTCTTTTCCCTAATTTCAAACAATGAGGCATATTATGGCAGATAGTTTTAGCGTTACACGCCGTTTTTTCGATGATAAAAATTACCCTCGTGGCTTTTCTCGTCACGGTGATTACACTATTCGTGAATCACAAACTTTAGAGCAGTTCGGTCAAGCGTGCTTGGCTTTAGAAACAGGCGAACGTAAACCTAAAACCGCAGAAGAAAAACGCTTCGTTGCTGTAATGAAAGGCGAAGAAATTGCACAAAGCGATATCGAAAAAGCGTGGTTAAAATACCGTACGCTGACCAGCAAAACTAAACGCATTTACACCCTTTCAGGTAATGCGGGTAGCGATGCCGGCGATGATTTCAGTGCAGCTGAATAAGCTTAAATTTATGCTATAAAACCACGAAGCAATTCGTGGTTTGTTTTTTCATTTTCTATTCGTGGTAAAAAATGACACTTCCGATTGAACAATATTCCGCTCTTCTTGCAAAAAAAACCGAAAATCTGACCGCTTTACTCAAACCTTTTAATGCTCCTGAATTAGAAGTGTTTGCCTCTAAGCCAAGCCATTTCCGTATGCGTGCGGAATTTCGGGTTTGGCACGATGAGGGCTCGCTTTACCACATAATGTTTAATCAAGAAACCAAAGAGCGTTATCGTGTAGATAGCTTTCCGATTGCAAGCGAGCTAATTAATCAAATGATGCAAGCGTTACTGACAGAAATTAACGGTAACGACATCTTAACTCGTAAGCTGTTCCAAGTGGATTATTTAAGTACGCTAAGCGGTGAAATTGCCGTATCAATGCTTTATCACAAAACGCTTGGTGAAGAATGGATTGAGCAAGCTAAAGCGTTGAAAAGTCGCTTAGAAAATCAAGGCTTTAAGGTGCAAATCATCGGGCGAGCAAATAAACAAAAGATAGCCTTAGATTGTGATTATGTGGAAGAAGTATTGCCGATTGACGGCAAGCACTACGTTTATCGTCAAATAGAAAACAGTTTCACTCAGCCTAATGCAGAAATGAATATCAAAATGCTAGAATGGGCGAGACGTTGTACCCAAAATAGTGAGGGCGATTTACTTGAGCTTTACTGCGGTAACGGCAACTTCTCTATTGCATTAGCGGAAAATTTCCGAAAGGTTCTAGCAACGGAAATCTCCAAATCTTCGGTGCAATCAGCTCAATATAATATTGAGCAAAACGGCATTGATAATCTACAAATTATCCGAATGTCAGCAGAAGAATTTACTCAAGCGATGAACGGCGTACGTGAATTTTATCGTCTAAAAGGGATTGATTTAAAAGCCTATGATTGCAATACGATTTTTGTCGATCCGCCACGAGCAGGATTGGATCAAGACACACTGAATATGGTGCAGGCTTACGATCGCATTCTCTATATTTCGTGTAATCCGCACACATTGGCGGACAATTTACAGCAATTAAGTCAAACCCACCGTATTGAAAAAGCAGCATTATTCGATCAGTTCCCTTACACACACCATATTGAAAGTGGCGTTTGGTTGATAAAGAAATAATTTATGCTGAAAAAAAGAACGAATAAGCAGAATTTAAGATTTATTGCTTGACGATGATTGCAATAATCTCTATTATTGCAACGTTTTCAACGGAGGAATGGCAGAGCGGTTGAATGCAC
>NZ_JBXGGI010000045.1:0-6920 GCF_056854775.1 Mannheimia sp. | reverse complement strand
AGCATTTTAAATCAAGTCGATCCTTGGCTGGCAACACTGTATGGCACTTTAGCAGGGGCAATTGCCGGTATGATTACGGCAAGTCTGCATATCGGTTTTAAAATTGAGAAATTGCTTGCCAGTATCTTGATGATGATCGCCCTCTATTCCATTAATTTACGCATTATGGGAATGCCGAACATTGCAATTCTTGGCGAAACGACAATTTATGATGTAATGCCAATTGAAAGCGACCTGCAATTAGCTTTAGTTAGACTTGTGATGGCATTGCTGGTAGTCGTGATTGTGAAATGTTTGTTTGACCTTTTCTTCACTACCCAAATCGGTTTAGCGGTGCGAGCCACCGGTACAAACAATCGTATGGCAAAAGCACAGGGCATTGCGGTAAACAAAATGACGATTTTAGGAATGGCGATTTCTAATGCATTAATAGCGTTGGGCGGTGCATTATATGTGCAGAGCAATGGCGGGGTGGATATTTCTATCGGTGTCGGCACTATTGTTATCGGCTTGGCAGCGGTGATTATCGGCGAGGCAATTTTCTCGGTCAAACGGATTATTTGGCTCACTTTTGCCGTTATTATCGGTTCGGTGCTTTACCGTTTCTTTATCGCTCTTGCGTTAAATAACGATACTTTAAACGGCATTGGCTTTGGTCCGCAAGATCTTAACTTAATTACGGCGTTATTGGTTGTGATTGTGTTGGCAGTGCCGAGAATTAAGCAGATATTGGCAGGTAAGAGAGGTTAAAATGATCGAATTAAATAATTTATTCATTACCTTCAATAAAGGCACGGCGATTGAAAACCCTGTATTACGAGGCTTATCGCTTAAAGTAGAACAAGGCGAATTTGTGTCTGTGATTGGCAGTAACGGTGCAGGCAAATCGACAATGCTTAATGCGATTAGTGGTGATTGTTTCGTTGATAGTGGCGAGATTATTATTCAGGGTAACAAAGTTAATAACACCACAACGTGGCAGAGAGCAAACCAAGTTGCTCGAGTATTCCAAGATCCAATGGCTGGCACTTGTGAAAGTTTAACCATTGAAGAAAATATGGCGTTGGCGTATCAGCGTGGTAGCAAGCGAGGCTTGGGCTTTGCGATTAAACGCCAAATGAGAGAGCTATTCAGAGACAAACTTTCGCTGCTTGGTTTAGGTTTGGAAAATCGTCTCACCGACCAAATGGGGCGATTATCGGGCGGACAACGCCAAGCGGTTAGCCTTTTAATGGCATCGCTTCAGCCTTCTAATATTTTATTACTCGATGAACACACTGCAGCTCTTGACCCTAAAACCACTGATTTTGTGATGGAACTAACGAATAAAATTGTTCGAGAGCAAAAATTAACTACGCTAATGGTAACGCACTCAATGCGACAAGCGTTAGATTACGGTGATAGAACTGTAATGCTTCATCAAGGGCAAGTGGCTTTTGATGTTTCGGGCGAACAACGTAAGCAAATGGACGTGTCAGATTTGTTACGGCTGTTCCAAAAAAATCGCCACGAACAACTTAGCGATGATGGGCTACTGTTAGGAAATTAAATAAATTACTATTCTACAAGCGGTTGTTTTTGTAAAATATTTTGCAAATTCAACCGCTTACTTATTTTCAATGACAAAATACGACGATAAAATTCTCCACGCCTTTAGTGATGATGGCTTACTTAGCCAAAATATCAACGGCTTTCGCCCTCGCAAAGCACAGCTTGAAATGGCACAAGCGGTCGGAAAAGCGGTAAAATTTGCAACACCTGTGGTAGTGGAAGCGGGAACAGGAACGGGCAAAACCTTTGCTTATTTAGTGCCAGCACTGCTTTCAGGTAAGAAAACCATTGTTTCTACAGGCTCAAAAAATCTACAAGATCAACTATTTAACCGAGATCTTCCCACCATTCAAAAAGCCCTTAAATATAAAGGCAAAGTTGCCTTACTTAAAGGCAGGGCAAACTATCTCTGCTTAGAACGCTTAGAGCAAGTTACCGCAATGGGGGTATTAGGCGATAAGTCGGTGTTGGCGGATTTGAAAAAAGTCAGTAAATGGCAAAATTCTTCCAAAACAGGGGATTTGAGCGAATGTATTACCATTGCCGAAGATAGCCCGATTTTACCTCAGTTAGTGAGTACAACGGAGAGTTGTTTAGGCTCGGATTGCCCGCATTTTAAAGATTGCTATGTGGTGCAGGCTCGCCGTAAAGCGATGGATGCGGATGTGGTTGTGGTCAATCATCACCTGTTTTGTGCGGATATGGCAGTAAAAGAAACCGGGTTTGGGGAGCTGATCCCTGAGGCAGAATTGGTGATCTTCGACGAAGCCCACCAACTGCCGGACATCGCCAGTCAATACTTCGGGCAATCTCTCTCTTCTCGCCAATTATTTGATATTTGTAAAGATACCAACATTGTTTACCGTACGGAATTAAAAGATGTGGCACAGTTGGGGAAAGCTTCCGATCATCTGATGAAAGTTGTGCAAGATTTCCGTTTATTAATGGGCGGAGAAGGGCAGCTTAGAGGCAATTTGCGAGATCTGTTTCGGGATAAAAAAGTGGTTGATGGATTGGTAAAAGTTGCCGAGAACGTCGATTTTTTAAGTGAGGTTGTGAAGAAATCACTAGGGCGTTCTGAAACCTTAGACAAAATTTTTGAGCGATTGGCGGAAGTGAAAGTTCGTCTTAAAAAATTGATGGACACAACAGTAACAGGCTATTGCTATTGGTATGAAGCAAATGGGCGTTCTTTTGGTTTGCATATCACACCATTGACGGTGGCGGATAAGTTTGGCGAGCAATTGAAAGATCAGCAAATTGGTTGGGTGTTTACCTCAGCAACCCTTGAAGTAGGTGGTACGTTTGACCATTTCTGCCAACGATTAGGCATTGAAAATGCGGAACAGTTGGTATTACAAAGTCCTTTTGATTACCAAAATCAGTCGTTACTTTGTGTACCTCGTTATTTACCTGATACTAATAAAGCTCATACCCTAACTGCATTAGGGCAGCTATTAAAACCGGTGATTGAAGCGAACAAAGGGCGTTGCTTTTTGCTTTGTACTTCCTATTATATGATGCGAGGTTTGGCGGATTTTTTAAGAGAACATAGTTCGCTTAATGTGCTGCTACAAGGGGAAACCGGCAAAAGTCGTTTGTTGGAACAATTTGTGAAAGAAGAAAACTCAGTGCTGGTGGCAACCCAAAGTTTCTGGGAGGGGATTGATGTGCGAGGTGATGATCTTTCTCTTGTGATTATTGATAAATTGCCGTTTACTTCGCCTGATGAACCTTTACTCAAAGCCCGAATGGAAGACTGCAAATTACAAGGGGGCGATCCTTTCAATGATATTCAAATTCCGGAAGCAGTGATTACACTTAAACAAGGTGTTGGGCGTTTAATTCGAGATGTAACAGACAGAGGGGTGGTAATCATCTGCGATTCTCGTCTGGTAATGCGTAATTATGGGCAAACGTTTTTGAAAAGTTTACCGCCTTCAAAAAGAACAAGAGATTTGGAGTCGGTTATTCAATTTTTAAAAGTGTAATATAATATGCAAGCGGTCGAATTCTTACAAAGTTTTGCAAATTATGGATAAAAAAGTACCGCTTGTTCGGAGGTTATATGTTATCAAAAGTGTTTAAGATTTTAGCATCGTTAGCATTGCTATTTGTAATGCTATATTTAGGCAAGCTCATTGCCTTTCTTTTCCCCATAGGCATTCCGGACAGTATTTTAGGTATGCTAATTTTATTTGGTTGTTTGGTAATAGGGATTGTTAAGGTAGAATGGGTTATGCCAAGTGCTAGACCGCTAACTCGCTATATGACTTTATTTTTCTTGCCGATTTGTGCTGAATTAATTGAACATTTGGATCTGTTTAGTGAAAATTTTAACACTTTTGTCTTATCTACCGCGTTAAGTTCTTTAGTTTCTATTGTGATTATCGGATTATTTGCTCAATGGCTATTTCATCGAGGTAGAAACTAAATGATTTATCTCTATTCTATTTTGACATTGGTGATTTTTATCGTTGGGATAAAAATTAGTCAAAAACTTGCTATCAATCTGCTTAATCCATTCTTGATTGCTCTGACATTAATTATTGGCGTTATTGTCATTTTTAACATTCCTTATCACGACTATTACAAAGGCAATGCACCTTTGAATAATTTACTAGGTGTTTCAGTAGTTGCACTTGCTTGCCCGTTTTATGAACAGTTACCTCAGATCCGTAAAAAATGGCGGCAAATTATGGTTGTTCTACTGTTTAGTACGCTTGTTACGATGCTGACCGGTGTTGGATTTGCTCTTCTGTTTGGTGCGAGTCAAGATATTTTAGCTGCGGTGTTACCTAAATCAGTTTCAATGCCAATGGCGATCATCATCACTAATGAAATTGATGGTAATGTGGGTATTGCGGCGGTTGGGGTGATGATCGCAGGCTTAGTGGGTTCTATTTTAGGTTTTATGTTGTTACGTTTTATCAAAGTACGAAATATTATGGCAATAGGATTAAGTATGGGGGCAGCCTCACACGCATTAGGCACAGGTCGGTGCTTAGAACATAGTATGAAAGCAGGGAGTTATAGTTCTATTGCATTAGTTGCTTGTGGGGTACTATCTTCTATTTTAGCCCCTCTAGTATTTAAAATGGCGGTAATGTTTTTCTACTAAGATAGATTATATATTAGGCAGAATAGCGTTTAATTTGGTTAGTCTCTGAAATCAAGGTACAATAGCCCGATTTTTCAATAAAAAGAAAGAATTATGCAAGAACAAGTTAATTTAGAAAAAGATCTTTCCACGTTTAAAACCTTTAAACGTTTATGGCCGACAATTAGCCCTTTTAGAGCAGGCTTGATCGCGGGTGCTATTGCTTTAGTGCTCAATGCCTTAGTAGACTCGGGGTTAATTTATTTGCTTAAACCACTTTTAGATGAAGGTTTTGGGCAGGCAAATCACGGTTTTCTTAAATTAATGGCAATCCTTGTTGTGGTATTTATTTTAGTTCGGGGAATTACCAATTATATTGCCAGTTACTGTTTAGCGTGGGTTTCGGGTAAAGTGGTAATGAACTTACGCCGTCAAATTTTCCAACATTTAATGTATATGCCCGTTAGTTATTTTGATAATAACCCGACCGGGCGTTTGCTTTCACGTGTAACGTACGATACCGAAATGGTGGCAAGTTCAGCTTCTCATTCGTTAGTTACCATTGTGCGTGAAGGGGCGTACTTGATCTCTCTATTTGTAGTGATGATCTATACCAGTTGGCAACTCTCAATTGTGCTATTTATTATGGCTCCGATTATCGGTGTGCTAATTGGTTTTGTTTCCAAATATTTCCGTAAATTAAGCCGTAACATTCAAAACTCAATGGGCGAGCTGACAATCACCACCGAACAAATGTTAAAAGGGCATAAAGAGGTACTTTCCTTTGGCGGACATAAAGTAGAAAAAGATCGTTTTGAGCGTGTAAGTAATGATATGCGTCGCAAAGGAATGAAAGTGGTTTCTGCTGATGGTATTTCTGATGGTGTGGTGCAGCTTATAGCTTCTTTTGCATTATCTGCCGTACTTTATGTAGCAACTTTCCCTGAAGTGATGAGCGAAAATCTTACCGCAGGTTCATTTACGGTTGTGTTTTCGTCTATGATGGCAATGCTACGCCCATTAAAATCATTAACTAATGTAAACTCGCAATTCCAACGTGGTATGGCTGCTTGCCAAACATTATTTGAGTTTTTAGATTTAAAAACCGAGAAAGATAACGGTTCTGTTCGAGTAGAAAAAGCAGAAGGTAATGTTGAATTTAAAGATGTCAGTTTTACTTATGTGGGTAAAGATGAAAAAGCATTAAACAACATTTCGTTTGAGATTCCTAAAGGCAAAACTGTGGCATTGGTGGGGCGTTCCGGTTCGGGTAAATCAACCATCGCCAATTTGCTCACTCGTTTTTATGATATTGATGATGGTGAAATTTTGTTAGACGGCATTAATATTCAAGATTACACCTTAAAGAACTTACGTGAACAATGCTCTGTAGTTTCACAGCAAGTTCACTTATTTAACGATACGATTGCCAATAACATTGCTTATGCGGCAACCGATAAATATAGCCGAGAAGAAATCATTGCTGCGGCAAAAGCCGCTCACGCAATGGAATTTATTGAAAAACTTGATAATGGTTTAGATACCATAATTGGTGAAAACGGAGCAAGCCTATCGGGTGGGCAACGCCAACGTTTAGCGATCGCCCGTGCTTTACTCAGAAATTCGCCTGTACTTGTACTTGATGAGGCTACGTCTGCTCTTGATACTGAATCCGAAAGAGCCATTCAGTCGGCATTAGAAGTATTGCAAAAAGATCGTACCGTGCTTGTCATTGCTCATCGCTTATCAACCATTGAAAAAGCCGATGAAATTTTGGTGGTCGATCACGGAAATATCATTGAGCGAGGAAGTCATACAGAGCTTCTTGCTCAAGGTGGGGCTTATAAACAACTCCATAGCCTACAATTTGGGGCATAACAAGCGGTTGATTTTGACCAAAGATTTGCAAAATCATTCCAATAGTATTTGTGGAGCGAAACATTTTTCGTCCTATAGTATATAGAGAATATTATGAAAAAACTGTCAACACTTTTATCCCTTACTACCTTGCTGGTTTTAACAGGCTGTAACTCAGTATTAAATGCACCTACCGAAGTACAAAAACCAACGGTAGAAATTCCGCACAACGATCCCCAATGGCAGCAACATTTAGTTCAATTAGCCAAAATTCAGAGCTATAAGGCAGCAGGGCAATTTGGTTATATTTCACCGGAAGAGCGTTTTTCTTCTCATTTCAATTGGCAATACAATACGCCAACTCAATTTGGCTTAGAACTTTCTTCTAACCTTTCGACGAAATCCCTCAAAT
>NZ_JBXGGI010000044.1:0-18916 GCF_056854775.1 Mannheimia sp. | reverse complement strand
GAACCCTTTGGCAATATGCGTCAAACTTACGGCGGTGATTCACTCAACACCGCTACCTATCTGGCTCGGGTGAGTTCGCCCGAACAGATTGAGGTGCGTTATATTTCCGCTTTAGGTACGGATAAACTCAGTCAAGGGATGTTGGAAGCGTGGCAGGCAGATAATATCAATACCGATTTTGTGCTGCTTGATAAACACCGCCAGCCGGGGCTTTATCTGATTCAGTTGGATAAATTCGGCGAGCGGACTTTCCTTTATTGGCGTAATCAATCAGCGGCTCGCTACTTGCTCCAACATTCAGACTATCCTAACGTGCTTAGGGCAATGGCTGAAGTAGATATGGTTTATCTTAGTGGCATCAGTCTCGCAATCTTGCCTGAAAATGACCGCACTTTGCTGATTGAACAGCTTCGTGAGTTGAAAAAACAAGGTATTAAAATCGCCTTTGACAGCAACTACCGTCCGAAACTGTGGGAAAGTGTTGAAACTGCCCAACAACATTATGCCGAACTGCTGAAATTAGTGGATTTAGCTCTGGTTACTTTTGATGATGAACATCTGCTTTGGGGTGATGAGAACGAACAAGCCACGCTTACCCGTCTTGCTCAGTATGGCATTGAAACTATTGTGGTAAAACAAGGCTCTCAGGGAGCAACCGTGCAACATAACAGCGAACAGATTTTTGTGCCAACCGTTCCCGTTGAGAATGTGGTTGATACCACCTCCGCAGGTGATTCCTTTAATGCGGGTTTCCTCAACGGTTACTTACTTGGCAAAGATTTAACTACCTGTTGCCAACAAGGCAACCAAGTTGCAGGCATCGTAATTCAACACAAAGGGGCGATTATTGATAAAGCCGCTACCGCTCATTTGAAATCGCAGTTTGAACAAGCAATGTAAATAACAAGCAAGCGGTTAAATTTGCAAAATTTTTTACAAAAATGACCGCTTGTACCCCAAAAGAGGTTAAAAAAATGCGTTATACCACTGAACAAATCGTAGAGAAATTAAGAGAACTCAAAGTTGTCCCCGTCATCGCTCTCGACAATGCAGAGGATATTCTACCCCTAGCGAAAACCTTATCCGAAAACGGTTTACCTGTGGTAGAAATCACCTTCCGTTCCGCTGCGGCTGAAGAGGCGATTAAATTAGTCAAAGCCCATTACCCTGAAGTATTAATTGCCGCAGGCACAGTATTAACCAAAGAACAGGTGCTTACCGCTAAAAATGCAGGGGCGGATTGTATCGTTACGCCGGGCTTTAACCCGAATATCGTTAAGTATTGCCAAGAGCTGGGTTTACCCATTACACCGGGTGTGAACAACCCGATGGCGATTGAAGCCGCCCTCGAACTCGGCATACAAGCGGTCAAATTTTTCCCTGCCGAAGCAAGTGGTGGCGTGAAAATGATTAAGGCGTTGTTAGGTCCTTACGGCAACTTACAGATTATGCCTACAGGCGGCATTAGCCCAAGTAATATCAAAGAGTACCTTGCTATTTCGAATGTGGTTGCCTGTGGTGGCTCTTGGTTTGTGGAGAAGTCATTGATTAAAGAGAAAAAATGGCAAGAGATTGGGGAGATGGTGAAAGAGACTGTAAAACTTGTTAAGTAAGAAAAATTGCTCCGCTGGGGCAACGTTATTTTATCTATTTACAAATGAAAATAAATTCGTCATACTCCATTTGATGACTTATGCTAGCTCATCATAATCGTTTCTATTTCTTAACATAAAAAAGGAACATATCTATGAATCAAATCGTAAAATTTAGCTTAACGCTTCTTGCTGCTGGTGTAATTTCTGCTTGCGGTAGTTCAGGTGGTGGAAATAATAGTACTTCTCCTGCTGCAAATAATAATACAAATACTTCTGCTAATAAACCTGCACCTACCCAAACAACTCCAACTCAACCAACCCAAACAAACTCTTCTGATGATATGGGAACCGCTTTCCGTGTCAGTGATGGCAAAGAATTTGATATTGCAAAAGCAAACACCTATAAACAACAATTAATTGTTGATGGTAAAACATTCCCTGTTTCTTGGGGTAATATTGTTTCTGGTGGATTTACAAATCTTCAAAATAGCATAATTAACGGCGTAACTTATAAAAACTTTACTGTAAGCGGTGCCAAATTTACTAACGTAAAATTCGGACATATTGATGGTTATGTTTTTGCACAAGGTGATGTTACACCAAAATCTAATATTCCAACTACAGGTTCCGCAACTTATAATGTAGATGGTGTTTTTGTAGCAAATGGTCAAACATCAACCTCTCGAGATCACAAATTAAACGTTGATTTTGCTAACAAAACCATAAACGGTGATGTTGCTCCAAATGTAGCAGTAACAAACGCTAAAATTGATGGTAACGAATTTGATGGAAAAGCAGTCCATAACGGAAAATCAGCCGAGCTAGAAGGTCATTTCTATGGTTCAAATGCAAGCGAAATCGGTGGTGCTTATAGCTCATCAGACTTCTCCGGTGCATTTGGCGGTAAAAAACAATAATTTTTTTATTGATTTTTTTGAAAGGCTATTGAAAAATAGCCTTTTCTATTTCTTTTATAATACTTTACTATGAAAAAAATTATTCCTATTGCTTTCAGTTTAGCTGCACATTTTGCATTAGCTGATACCGCCCCAGCTCCAATTCAAGAGAAAATGGATAATCAGCGGATGCAACAAAATCAATCGTTTGAGACACCGGAACATAAAGTTGCTCAAGCTCAGCCCAAAGTGCAAAATAGCAATCAGACTATTTCAATTTCAAGCCAAGAACTCATTCAGCAGCCTGAGTTATTAAATTCAGCAATGCTGACGGCATTGGTAACAGGCAATACCGAAAACGTCCTCTTTTTATTGCCGATATACCAAAAACTCCCTACATCTAAGCAAAATCGTGAAATGATTACGTGGGCAAAGGCAACAGAGGCAAAATCAAATCAAGATTATACTCAATCTATTAAGCTCTACCGAGAGTTGCTGGCAAATTATCCGGAAAATCAGCCGATCCGAATGCAGCTTGCGGTGGCACTTTTTGAAAACCGTGAAAATGAAGCCGCAGAAGCACAATTTCATAAATTACAAGCGGATAAATTACCTATAAAAATTACAAATATCATCAATCATTATTTAGAAGCCATCAGTAAACAAGACAAATGGGTATTTCAAGGCGGCTTAACTTATTTAAATGATCCAAATATTAATAATGCTCCAGCTTCAGGCACAACTTACGGCAGATGGACAGCTCCGAAGAAAGAGTCTGCTCAAGGGATTGGGCTAAGTTTTGACGCTGCGAAAAAATGGTCTTGGGGAAATGGTTTCTTCCACGAGTTTCGCCTAAACGGTAATGGCAAATATTATTGGAATAATAAAAAATATAATGAATATTCGCTGAGAGAAAGTTTCGGATTAGGCTATCAAAGTGCGAAACAAAAAATCACGGTTTTACCTTTCTTAGAGCAAACTTGGTATGCGGGCGGTTCTACTCAAAGTCAAAGCACTAAGCGTTATTCCAATGCAGGCGGTGTTAATACTCGTTGGCAATACTGGATTACGCCACAATGGCAATCCTCAATAACGTATGAATATGCCGAGCAACGTTATACCCGCCGCCAGCACTTAGATGGGAATTATCATTTTGTTTCTCCGAGTATTTACTACCATCCAAGCAGCCAGCAATATTGGTTTGTTGGAGCGAACTTTAACCGCAATAGCACCAGAGATTTAGATGACAGCTTTATTCGTCGAGGTGTTTCACTAGGTTGGGGGCAAGAGTGGAAGAATGGGCTTTCAAGTCAATTAAGCGTGAGCTATGGTCGCAAGCAATATAGAGCACCAATGCCTATTTTCCAAATTACCCAGCGTAATAAAGAATACGGCGTACAAGCGAGTATCTGGCACAGAGCCGTGCATTTTAAAGGCATTACTCCTCGTTTAACCTGGCAATATAACAAAGTAAAAAGTAATCACACTTTTTATAGTTATGACAAAAACCGTGTGTATATTGAGTTTTCACATACATTCTAAGCAAAATCGCCCTGTTCAAGGGCGATTTTTAATAGAAAGAGTAATTCATTCCTTTAGGTAGAAAGTCTTCAATCACAACAATATTATCTGCGACAATGAATTTTACCGAATGTCCATATTTTAAAGGATAAAGATGAAACTTTCCATCAGCATACGCTGACGCAACAAAACTCAATTTTTCAGCAAGACTTCTCATTGTTTCTAAAAATTTACTTGCTATTTCTTCATTTTGACTTTCAGAATAAATGTAATCCGCTTTATCTAACAATTTAAACTCTGCTTTTTTAGACCAGAAAACGGCATAATCTTGTTTCATTTACGATCTAACCCATTTTTTAAAACGTATTCAAGTTTTTCCATCACTTCATCGTGAGAAATCAGCTCAATCTCTCCGTTCATTATACCTTGCAAAAAACGTTGCTCTTCCGTTAAAGATTGTTCAAACATTGATAAGATCTTTTCTTGAAAAATCTTTTTTTGCTGGTTTTCTGTTGGATTTATTGGCATATCATTTTCCTTTTACATTACTTACTGGATAAATTATGAGCTTTTTACAAATTGCCGTCAAATAAAACCTTTACCCCAACAACTTCTTCAACCGATAAAGCTCCTCTAACGCTTGTCTTGGCGTGAGTTCATCGGGTTGGATTGCTTTGAGGGCTTTTTCTAGCTCGCTTTCTGCTGCAACAAGCGGTCGAATTGCTTCATTTTTTTGCAAATCATCGGAAAAGTCTGCTGCAAAAAGCAAATCCGCTTGCGGGTGTTCATTGGCTTGTTTGGTTTGGTGGGAAATTTCTTCTAAATGAGCTAAACGTTGTTTTGCCAATTGAATCACTTGCTTTGGCACACCGGCAAGAGCCGCCACCGCCAAGCCATAGCTTTTGCTTGCTGCCCCTTCTTGTACCGAATGCATAAAGGCGATGGTGTCGTTATGTTCTCTCGCATCTAAATGTACGTTTACCACGCCTTTAAGCTGATTTGGTAGCCCTGTTAGCTCGAAATAATGGGTAGCGAATAGGGTTAAAGATTGCGTTTTCTTCGCCAACCATTCCGCACACGCCCACGCCAGCGATAAACCATCATAGGTGGAAGTACCACGCCCGATTTCATCAATCAGCACCAGACTATTTTCGGTAGCTTGGTGCAAAATATTCGCCATTTCGGTCATTTCCACCATAAAGGTTGAACGCCCGGAAGCCAAATCATCACTTGCTCCAATACGAGTGAAAATACGATCAATCGGACCAATTTCCGCACTTTCTGCCGGCACAAAACTGCCGATATACGCCATCAAGGTAATCAGGGCAATTTGTCGCATATAAGTGCTTTTACCCCCCATATTCGGACCTGTTACAATCAACAAATGGCGTTGAGCATTCAGAAATACCGGGTTGGCAATAAACGGATCAGTTAGCACCTGCTCAACCACAGGGTGTCTGCCACCTTTGATATTTACCATTCTCGTTGGGCTAAAAGTCGGGCAAACGTAGTTTAAACTGTCTGCTCGTTCAGCAAGGTTAGTCAATACATCAAGAGTTGAAAGTACCATTGCGGCAAGTTGTAACTCGCCTAATCGTGGCATCAAAATATCGAACAACTCATCATAAAGTTGCTTTTCAAGTGCGAGCGATGCCCCTTTTGCTTTCAGCACCTTATCTTCATAGGTTTTGAGTTCAGGAATAATGTATCGCTCCGCATTTTTAAGCGTTTGGCGACGGACATAGTGAATCGGGGCTTTATGAGCTTGCCCTTGACTGATTTGAATATAGTAGCCGTGTACTGCATTAAAGCCGATTTTCAGTGTATCAATGCCGGTGGTTTCACGCTCACGAATTTCCAAATTCTCTAAATATTGGGTTGCTCCATCTGAAAGCTCTCGCCATTCGTCTAGCTCCGCATTATAGCCTTCAGCAATCACACCTCCATCACGAATAAGCTGTGGCGGATTTTCAATAATCGCACGCTCAAGTAAATCAAGTAGCTCGCTGAAATCCGCTAATTGAGATAGCAATTTATCTAAACTAGCGGTCAAATTTTGGGAATTTTTTGCAACTTCGGGCAGTTGTGCCAATGCGGTGCGTAAACGAGTGAGATCACGAGGGCGAGCGGAACGTAACGCAACACGAGCTAAAATCCGCTCCATATCACCAACTTGTTGAAGTAACGGTTGGAGATCGCCTACTCTATCGTGCTGAATAATAGCTGCAATGGTCTGTTGTCTTTCTTGCAGTTTGGCATAATCTCGAATGGGCTGATGAATCCAGCGTTTGAGTAAACGGCTTCCCATTGGGGTAACGCATTTATCTAATACAGCAGCCAGCGTGTTTTCCGTGCCACCTGCGAGATTTTGCGTAAGCTCTAAATTACGGCGGGTTGCGGCATCTAATAACACCGTATCACTATGTTGAGCTAACTTAATAGAATTAATATGAGGCAATGCGGTACGCTGGGTTTCTTGTGCATAATGCAACACACAACCTGCAGCACAAAGAGCAACGATAGCCTTCTCTACTCCAAATCCCGCAAGACTTTGTGTGCCGAACTGGCGGTTTAATAATTGAATGGAAGTTACCAGCTCAAACTCCCACACAGGACGGCGACGTAAGCCTTTATAATTATTTAAAATGCCCGCAGCCGAGAAATCTTCCGCATACAGAATTTCCGCCGGTTGTAAACGTTGTAATTCTGCCGCCAACGCCTCTTTGTTCGGCAACTCGCTGATTAAAAACCGCCCCGAAGTCATATCCAATGAGGCTATCGCAAAAATACCTTTTTCCTCATAGACTGCTGCCACTAAATTATCTTGGCGTTCAGGTAACAATGCCTCATCGCTAACCGTTCCCGGTGTTACAATTCTCACTACTTTACGCTCAACAGGTCCTTTTGAGGTGGCTGGATCGCCCACCTGTTCGCAAATTGCCACACTCTCGCCCAATGCCACCAGCTTTGCTAAATACCCTTCTACTGCGTGATACGGCACTCCTGCCATTGGAATAGGCTCACCTGCCGATTGCCCACGTTTGGTCAGCGAGATATCCAACAACGCCGCCGCTCGTTTTGCATCATCATAAAATAGCTCATAGAAATCCCCCATTCGGTAAAATAGTAAAATATCCGGATTTTGAGCTTTGAGTTGCAAATATTGCACCATCATCGGCGTGTGAGTAGAAAGATCTTTCGTCATCAATTGTTTAAGTAGTTAGAAATCATTGCCGTTAGTTTAACAGATTAGGGGATCGGAAAAAACAAGCGGTGGTTTTTCGATAAAATTTTGCAATGGTAAGTCGTTATTTTTTTGCTAGAATACGCAAAATTTTTAATGGGAAACGCATTATGTTTAAAAAAATAATATTACTTTCAACAGGCTTTTTGGCTGTTGCTTGCACATCAAATGAAACCATAAAAGAAGAAGCTTTTCCGGGTGAATTTGCAAATGCTGATTACGTATTGTCTGAAGCGGACGCTCAAAAATGGGTAGTCTTGAGTAATCAAGCGAAGCAGTGTATTTACCCGAACTTAACCCGTATTCAGCAGGAACATTTTTCTAAGGAAGATTCATATATTTTCTCACAATATGTGTTCTTCTATCCGCTTGAAGAGATTATTGGTGAGCAGTATGTCAAAATCATTCAAAACGATGAAAAATCAATGGGTTACGCTCAGCATTTGTTCAAGAAATTTAAAAATAACGAAGCGGTAGAAGAATTACCGAAAAAGCAGTGTGCCACCTTGCGTGCCAATGCGAAAAACGATCTGTCGGTGGTGAAAGGACAATATCAAAGCGGAATGGCAGAAGAGGCAAAAACAGAAACGAATAAAAATGGGGATAAAGTTGCCACTAATGACAACAAATTCTTCTTCGATATTATCAAATGGGGCAGTGCACTATTGCTCTAATGCTATTAATAAAGCAAGTGGTTATTTTTTAGTTTCAGTAAAAATAACCACTTGCTTTTTTGTCTTGCCGTTAATTACGAATTCAATGAACTTTATTAAATTAGTAAAGTCTTAAAATATAGTTTTTTTCAATAATTCACCCTCTTTTTTATTTAAGGATTTTAAATGAAACCATTAAAAACATTATTAGCATTAGGCGTTGCTATGGCAGTTTCAGTAACATCATTTGCTGAAACTAATACACAAACAGTGAACGCAAAAGCTGTAGCAACTGAACAAATCAATGCAATTAAAACCTCTACTGCACAAAAAGCAGCTGAAGTTAAAGAAAGTACCAAAGTAAAAGCGAAAGAAGTAAAAGAAAGTGTTGCAGAGAAAACAGAAGCAGTCAAAGCTAAAGCAAGTGCGGCAACAGAAAATGCAAAAGTGAAAGCAGAAGCGGCAAAAATGGCAACAACTGAAAAAGCGGCAACGGCACGTGAAACACTAAATTCAGCTAAAACCGCCACAACAGAAAAAGTTGCAGCAGTAAAAGCAACCGCAGCTGAAAAAACGGCTACGGTGAAAAAATCACAAAAAGTAAATATTAACAAAGCAAACGAAGAAGAATTGCAATCTTTAGCCGGCATTGGCGAAGCGAAAGCAAAAGCGATCGTAGAATATCGCAAAAAAGCGGGCAAAATTAAAAGTGCAGCGGAATTATCCAACATTCCGGGTATTGGCGAGACAACTGTTGAGAAAGTCGCTCCATACTTAACCTTCTAATTTTTACAAGCGGTGGTTTTGTTGCAAAATTTTGCAAAAAATTAACCGCTTGTTTCTTTCTTACCTTGTATTTTCAATTTTTATCCCCATTTATCTACCCGTATTTATTCGATACATTATTCAATTAATAAAAGGAACAACAAATGGCATTAGATTTCAATTCAGTTGCATTAGACTCAGTAGAAGCAAAAGGCGGTTACGGTATCGGTTTACAAATCGGTCAGCAACTTTTAGGCAGCGGTATGGATGTAAACGCAGAAGCGGTTGCCCGTGGGATTTACGATGTATTAAGCAACAACCAGCCGGCTATCGACTTAAACGAAGTAACAGAGGCATTACAAGAATTAGGTCAGCGTGCGGAAGCCGCTCAAGCGGAAGCGTTCAAAGCGATTGATGCCGAAAACAAAGCATTCTTAGAAGAGAACAAAAAAGCGAAAGGCGTTGTAGTAACCGAAAGCGGCTTACAATATGAAATCTTAACCGAAGGCACCGGCGAAAAACCAACGGCAAGCTCAACTGTGCGTGTTCACTATACCGGTTCATTAATTGACGGCACCGTGTTCGACAGCTCAGTAAAACGTGGTCAGCCGGCAGAATTCCCGGTAAACGGCGTAATCCGTGGTTGGACAGAAGCATTACAATTAATGCCGGTTGGCTCAAAATGGCGTTTAACCATTCCTCAAGAACTTGCTTACGGTGAGCGTGGTGCCGGTGCGTCAATTCCGCCATTCGCCACCTTAATTTTTGAAGTGGAATTATTAGATATTCTATAATTTCCAAAATCACAAAGCCCTGTGAATTTCACTCACGGGGCTTTTTACCATTTTTATCTTGAAAAATATAACCGATGACTCAGAAAAAATCCCTTATCCGCCGATTTATCAAAAATATTTTCTTATACGGCGGCTTGTTTATCCTCATCAGCTTTGTGATGGATTGGTATCGTGCGCCCACAGCTCCCGCAGAATTTGAACAGAAAGTACAATATGATATTCAAAACCAACCGAAAATCATCGCTCAATTAAGTAGTGATAAGCCTATGTTGCTCTATTTTTGGGGAAGTTGGTGTCATTATTGCGAATTTGTTTCCCCCAATATTCAAGAACTATCCGAGAACGGCACAGAAGTGTTAGGAGTCGCCTTAAAATCAGGCAATGATGCTGAGGTACAAAGCTATCTCAATGAAAACGGCTACACCTTTGCCACTATTAATGACCCGACTGGCGAGTTTTCTCAAGGTTGGGATATTCAAGCCACACCGACTATTTTAATGATCAAAGACGGCAAAATTATCCATCACACCACCGGCTATACCAGCAAATTGAGCTTAAAACTCAGGCTCTGGCTGCTAGAGCTATTGTCCTAAAACAAAGCCCTGAACAGGAAAATGTTCAGGGCTTTTGTGTTGTAAATAATCACTAAAAACTGACCGCTTACCAACAGGTTTATTTGGCTTCAAACACCAAAATCGCACCAGAATTTTGCATTTGCATATTCTGTTTTCCGTCTAAACCGAGTGAAGCACCTTGAGTATCAGTCATCACATAGATTTTACTGCCGTCGTGATTAACTTTAACATTACGGTAGCGGTTCGGGCTGGCGAAGTGTTTGTAAAGCTCGCCTTGCACATCATCAACACTACTATTGAGCGGCATACGGTAAATTGCACCACTTTTCAGTCCGGAAACTAAAATAGAGTTTTGCCACGCTTTTACTTTGCCATCTTTCGGGTAGTAAGCAATACTAGACAGAGCCGCTGTCGGCCAGCAGAGATAGCTGGAATCCGGACAGTTGCCTTTGTCAAACATATTGTGTCCATTGCGTACGGTAAAGAAAGTTTTGAGAGGGTTGCGGTAGTTTGCTTCCTGCACAAAATCGGTTTCTTTTTGAGCGACCATTTTATTGGGTGCCTCACCGCCGTGGGTTTCAAAAGTAGTATCGCCTATGGTTTGTGGTAACTCACCACATTTTTCCGCTGTGGCATAACTGGTATAAATGTAGTTTTGGTTATCCGGATAGCCCGCAACGTAAGGCCAACCGTAATTAGCACCAGCTTCCAGTAAATTCACTTCATCATCCGAACCCGGCCCTTGCTCTTCTTGGAAGAGTTTATCACCAGCAAACACAATTCCTTGTGGATTGCGGTGTCCGTAAGTATAAATATGGCTCTTCACACCGTTTAACACAGGATTATCTTCCGGTACCGAACCATCCGTGTTGAAACGCAAGGTTTTTCCTTGGTATGCAGCCCAATCTTTGTTCGCCAGCTCTTCGGCTGTCGGTAAGCGTTGAGCACGATCCGCCATACAGGTTCGGTCGTATTGGTTTGCCCCTTGGTTGCCGATGGTGTAGTAGAGCTTGTTATCCGGCCCAAGCAACAAACGCCCACCTTGGTGATCGGTGTAAGACGCCAATTTATCCAGCACAATCTCCTCTTTTTCAACCTTGTCTGCTTTCGCATTTAAGGTCAATTTCACTATTTTGGTGTAAGCGTTGCTGTCTGCTGCTTTGTAAGCATAAGCTGCGTAAAGAATGTTATCGCCTTTGCCGGATAAGAAATTTTTATCCAATGCTAAGCCCAACAAACCTTGCTGAATACCGCCATTGACCACATTGTCAAAGTGGTGAATCACTTTCCCTTCCCCACTTTTCGCATCAATCATCGCAATATCTCCGCCGACTTGTGTAATCCAAAGCTGGCCATTACGGTCAATCTGCATATCCCATGGATCTTTCAACCCCTCAACTAACACTTTTGCCTCAAACGGCTCAGCTTGGTTCATATCAAACGATTTTTCCGCAAATGCAGCTGTGGCAGCCACTATTCCAATGCTCAGAGCAAGTAAGTTTTTTTTCATTTTGTTTTCCTAATAAGAATCTAAAACTGAGGATATTATAGGTTGATCAATTAGAGCGATAAATAACACAAACTCGGTTTATTTATCCGAAATTTCGGATAATAATACTGTAAGCGGTCAATTTTTGCTAAAATTTTGCAAAAAATTACCGCTTGTAGGAGGAAAAATGGCGTTAGCTGGGTTACTCTCTTAATAAATAAGATGTGGGTATTTAGGGATTTTTCACTTCTTCTGCAACATCTGCCATAATCTGCCTAAACCATTGCTGAATAGGATCGTGGTTCGCTCTAGCGTGCCACGCCATCGCTTTGTGATATCCTTCAATCACAAAAGGCGGTTCAAGTAAGGCTAAATCATTCCGACTTCGCAAAAAATGACTTGGTGCGACAGCAGCATAATCTGTCTGTTTCAATAAATCAGGCAATAATGAAAAATGCCCTACCGATATTTTTACCTTTCGTTTTTTACCTAATCTTTCTAATGCCGTATCTGTCGCCCCGGCAAAATGCCCCCCATTATAAGCAACCAACACAAACTCTAGCTGACAAAAAGTTTCTATCGTCCATTCTTGTTTTAACACAGGATGATTATGCCTTACAGCACAGGTGTAAGTTTCAGAGAAAAGGCGTTGATAATATAAATTTTCTGTTAATTCTTGCTCACCTAAAATCGCCAAATCCCATTCACCGGTTAATAACCGCTCTTCAAGTGGTTGCCCTTGAATCGGAAAAAAGGCGACTTTAACATCAGGAGCCAATTTAGCTATTTTCAACGCAAAAGGGACACCTAGCGTACGAATTCCATTTTCTGTTCCCGCTAGTTTAAACGTACATTTCAACTCTTCAGGTTTAAATTCTATCGGTTTCACTAAGGCAGAAATATTTTCCAAGATCAGTTTAACCGGCTCTTGTAAAGCTAATGCCCTATTTGTTGGCAGCATTCCATGTGAGGAACGAATAAAAAGCGGATCATTAAACCGATGGCGAAGACGATTTAACATCGCACTGACCGCAGGCTGAGTTAAAGCTAAACGTTCTGCCGCACGGCTAACGTTTCGTTCTTCCAATAATGCGTTAAGTGCTTTTAAAAGATTGAGATCGAGATGATTGAGTTCTTTCATAGATATAAATAAAAATAATAAGATTTATATTAATAAGTGATTATATTTATATCACATAAATATCTATACTGCATTCATCAATTACCTCTCTTCATAAGGAAAAACTATGCCACATATTAATATTAAATGTTATCCCAAAGGATTATCTGAGCAAGAATTACAAGCGTTTGCCAATGATTTAACCGCATTTGCAAGTGAACGTTTAAATACACCTGCCGAATATATCACAATTGCCTATACTGAAATTCCTACCGAACAATGGAAAGAAACCGTGTATGACAGTGAAATTAAACCGAATCAAGATACTCTATTGCGTAAAGCACAATATGAAATGTAATCACTACAAGCGGTTATATTTTAAAGAAAATTTACTCTTTTTATAATGGAGGAAAAATGAAACGAATCAAAACGATCATCCTAACTTTAGGGCTAGGTTTCACCGTAAATAGTTTGGCTCAAGACAATACCGTTCGCTATTTTGGTCAATCAGAAGCAAGTTATCAACCCACTCAGCCTTATGGTATGAATGAAAAAGCGGGTAAATATGCCGACGTAGGCGATGCAAAAATTTGGTATGAAATTTATGGAAAAGGGGAGCCTGTGGTTGTGCCACACGGCGGTCTAGTAGGCTCACCGGCAGAAATGGGAGAATTTATTGACAACCTCGTAAAAAGCCAATACCAAGTTATTTCAATCACGACTCGAGGACATGCTAAATCCTATATAGGTACAGCTAAACCGACTTACCCACAGAAAGCTGATGATTTAAAGAAAGTCTTGGAAAACACAAACATCAAAGAGAAAGTATCATTAATTGGATTTAGTGATGGCGGCTACACCGCATTACATTTTGCTAAACAATATCCGGAACAAACAAAACAAGTAGTTGCAATTGGTGCTGGAGAGTGGGCTAAAGGTTATATTCAAGGCTCTCGCAAAGCTGATATGAAATTTGCGGATATCGCTCAATTCGATCCACAATATTGGCAACAGCAAGCCGCTATTCGTCCCGAACCGAATAAAACGGCAGAATGGTTCGAACAAGCCAATACGACTTATAACGAAACAACGGTCAGTAAAGAGATTTTCAGTCATATTCAAGCACCGACCCTGTTAGTGGTGGGCGAAAAAGATCAGAATGCCACTTTAGATAGTGTGCTGAATGCTTATAAAATGCTACCGAAAGGCAGTTTATCTGTTATCCCAAACGCTAACCACCCTGTATTTATCGAAAACTTCTCTGCGGTTTGGAATGCTGTTCAACCATTCCTAGCACAACAGAAATAACAAATAAAATAAGCGTATCACTTGAAAGTGATACGCTTATTTTGCAAAAAATCCCTCAAAAACGACCGCTTGTTAAATCAAGAAAATCACTGGCACTAAATTCATTGTAATCATCGTAGTAATCGACAAAATCAGGCGGGACGAGCCGAAAATAAAGCCTCGGTTTTTGCCGTTATCAAATTTCACAAGTAAGTTTGACATTGCGGTAAGAGCATAAACTTCCACTAGGGTAAAAATCACAGTGTAAATATAAGCTGCGGTTAATGTGGCAAATTTCACCGCCACAAACCAAGGGGCGATAATTGCTACCGCCAATAACGGAGAAACCCAGATCAGTTGCTGTTTGGTAAGATTAATTTTACGAGAAAAGGTAGATTGTAAGCTCACCGTTAAAATACCATTAATAAACAACGCAATAGGCGAATGTTCGGGGGCATTTAACACTTTATCAAACAGATATGGGAAGATAATAAAGTACGAAGAAGCCACACTAAGCGGTATAAATAGCATTAAGTGAGCAAATAAAAACTCTTTGGTAATAATTTCTTTAATTTGTGAGAAACGAAACTTCACACCTCCGTTAATACCTTCCACCGCAGAAAACGGCTTCACCATAAACGCAAATAACACCGCTTCTAAAATAAAGCAGATCCAAATCAACGTTTCAATCATCTCAAACTTGATAAAGGGAATGATGATAAGCGGAGCTAACATTGAAGACATACTGGTAACTTTTAAATATTTGCCCTGTAAGCGAGTTTTTGAGGCATATTCATTGCCTGCAAGAGCAAGTAAGCACGCTCTTGCATTTGTGCCGAACAAGCAACTGCCTAAGCCGAAACAGGTTGTCGCCATCAGCAATACAATATAATTATCTGCTGCTAAAAACAGCATATACGCCACAACATCTAAGAAGCAGCCAAGTAACATCATTTTAGCTAAGCCGTAGCGATCGCCCCAAATTCCTGCCAAAATGGCTAATGCTTGGTTGCAAAATAGTAATAACGAGAGCGAGAAGGCAATTTGGGCGTTGTCTAATCCTTTCCCTTTCAGGTAAAAGAAAAACACACTCTGCATTGAAAAAAATGCGGTGGTGGAAATAAATCGGCGAACAAGTAACAGTTTTTCTAAAGACATTAAATCGAGTGAATTTGTTTAAATAAAAAGCGATATTCTACTCTTTCGGCTTAAGGCGAGCAATCGGCTTTTATTTTACCTTTGGGCTTGGTTTCGGTATTATAGCAATCATTACAAGCGGTCAGTTTTTAGTAAAAATTTACCAAAATCCAACCGCTTGCAACCCAATTTGAGGATAAAAAATGAAAGATACCATTGTTGCTCAAGCCACCCCGATTGGTCGTGGGGGCGTTGGGATTTTGCGGGTTTCCGGTCCTTTGGCGGAGACTGTTGCTGAAGCCGTGTTAGGCAAAAAATTATCGCCCCGTGTGGCAAATTATTTGCCGTTTAAAGATGAAGACGGTACGGTGTTAGATCAAGGCATCGCCCTGTTCTTTAAAGCCCCGAACTCCTTTACCGGCGAAGATGTGCTTGAATTGCAAGGACACGGCGGTCAGGTTATTTTAGACCTATTGTTAAAACGCATTCTGCAAGTCAAAGGATTACGCATTGCCCGTGCTGGTGAATTTTCCGAGCAGGCGTTTTTAAACGATAAGCTCGACCTTGCCCAAGCCGAAGCGATTGCCGATTTAATTGATGCTACCAGCGAGCAAGCCGCTCGTTCGGCATTAAAATCTCTACAAGGCGAATTTTCTAACAAAATCAATGCATTAGTAGATAATGTCATTTATTTGCGAACCTATGTGGAAGCAGCTATCGACTTCCCCGATGAAGAAATCGACTTTTTAGCCGATGGAAAAATTGAAGCGAAATTAAACGAAATCATCGCCCAATTAGACGGCGTTCGCCGTGAGGCAAAACAAGGCTCAATTCTGCGTGAGGGAATGAAAGTGGTGATTGCCGGTCGCCCTAATGCAGGCAAATCAAGCCTACTCAATGCCTTAGCCGGGCGGGAAGCAGCAATCGTAACCAACATTGCCGGCACAACCCGTGATGTGCTACGTGAACACATTCACATTGATGGGATGCCGCTGCATATTATCGACACCGCCGGCTTGCGTGATGCAAGCGATGAGGTCGAACGCATTGGTATTGCTCGTGCGTGGGACGAAATCGCTCAAGCCGACCACGTTTTATTGATGATTGACAGCACCGAGCAACAAGCCGATCAGTTCCGCAATGAATGGGCGAATTTCTTAGAAAAACTACCAGCCAATATGCCAGTTACTGTGATTCGCAACAAAGTGGATTTATCGGGTGAGTCCGAAGGTTTGATCCAAGTGGAGGATTTCACTGTAATCCGCCTATCCGCCCAAACCAAAGTGGGCGTGGATTTACTGCGTGAACATTTGAAAAAATCAATGGGCTATCAAAGCTCAACAGAAGGTGGCTTCTTAGCACGCCGTCGCCATTTACAAGCATTAGAAACCGCCGCTGAACATTTAGAACGTGGGCATATTCAACTTACCCAGTTCTTAGCGGGCGAACTCTTAGCGGAAGAGTTGCGATTAGTCCAAAATGCGTTGAGTGAAATCACCGGGCAATTTACCTCTGACGATCTTCTTGGCAACATCTTCAGCTCGTTTTGTATCGGCAAATAAAATGACACTTTTTAACCGCTTCCAAGCCGAGTGCAGAAAACATCTTCCCCACCAAACGAACTTTTTGATTGGCTTAAGTGGTGGAGTAGATTCGGTGGTATTGCTACACCTTTTTGCTCATACAAGCTTTAACATTAGGGCAATTTATATCCATCACGGATTAAGCCCTAATGCAGACAGCTGGGCAGAATTTTGCGAACAATATTGCAAGCGGTTAAATATTCCTTTTATTTTGCAAAAAGTAACGGTTGATTCAACCAACGGTGTAGAAAACGGGGCGAGAGAAGCTCGCTATCAGGCAATTCAGCAACATTTAAAATCGAACGAAATCTTAGCCACTGCTCACCATTTAGACGACCAAGCGGAAACCTTTCTCCTCGCCTTAAAACGTGGCAGCGGAATTAAGGGATTATCCGCAATGCAAGCAGTTACTTTCTTGCAAAATTTTACCGTTTTTAGACCGCTATTAACCTTCAGTAAAGCGGAATTATTGGCTTATGCGAAGGCTCATCAGCTTCAATGGATTGAAGACGAAAGCAATGCAAACAACCGATATGATCGCAATTTCCTACGCAATCAAATCTTGCCTTTATTAAACCAACGCTGGCAGCAGTTTAGTGAAATGGTTGCTCGTTCCGCTCAACATTGTGCGGAACAACAAGAACTAATTCAAGAGCTTCTCAATGATGAACTAACGAAAAATATTGGGGAAAAAAATCAACTTTCTATTGCTCATTTTGAACATTTTTCATTACTCAAACAGCAACAATTAATTCGCTTATGGCTGGAAAAATATGCTGTGATGATGCCAAGCCAAGCTCAATTACAAGCGGTCATTTCTGAGTTAATTTTTGCAAATGCAGATAAAAATCCGCACATTAAAATCGGGGAAAAAGTGATTAGACGTTACCAACAGGCAATCTATATCACTGATGAACGCCCAGAAATCCCTGCTTTTGAAATTAAATTAGGAGCTGAAACCGAACTCGATCTTCCCCATCAATTAGGAAAAATGACACGTCATCAACAAGAAATCATTTGCAAAAAACAAGGTAAAACAGACCGCTTGTTATTACCAGAAGCGTTAGCTCAAGAGGAAATTTCGCTTAGAATCGGGCAACAAGGCAAAGTGAAATGTTATGGAAAACCGCATCGGGAAGAGATGAAAAAAATCTGGCAGCAGCACAATGTGCCGGTATGGGAAAGAAACCACACATTGCTCGTTTTTTGGCAAGATGAATTTGTGGCTTGTATCAAGAATTAGCCTCTTGGGTGGAATTTTTGATGTAGCGATTTCAAGCGAGCTTTTGCCACTTGAGTGTAAATTTGCGTGGTGGACAAATCACTATGCCCGAGCAACATTTGCACCACTCGTAAATCCGCACCGTGGTTCACCAAATGCGTAGCAAATGCGTGGCGAAGAACGTGTGGCGAGAGTTTATCCGCATCAATGCCTGCAAGAACAGCGTAATGTTTAATACGATGCCAAAAGGTCTGCCTTGTCATCTGCTGCCCTCGTCTGCTTGGAAATACCACATCAGATTGCTGATTATTCAACAAAATCGGACGACCATATTGGAAAAACTCCTGTATCCAATAATTCGCCTCTTCACCTAATGGCACAAGACGCTCTTTATCTCCTTTACCGATAATTCTCACCACGCCTTGCTTTAGGCTGATATTATCTGTGGAAAGCGAGACCAACTCTGTTACACGCAAACCCGTTGCATAAAGTAGCTCTAACATTGCTTTATCACGTAATTCGATTGGATCTAGCGTATTCGGCACATCAAGCAAATCCATTACCTGCTCTTCACTTAGCGATTTGGGTAAATGAGCCCCACGTTTTGGCGAAGTGAGCGTAAGCGTTGGATCATCTTTGCGATAATTCTCAAGACTTAAAAAACGAAAAAACTTACGTAAACAACTTAACATTCGGGCTGAACTGGTTGCTTTATAGCCTTGCTCTAAACGCTCGCCTAAAAAGCCTTGTAAGTCGATATGGTCAATAGATAGGAAAGCCTTTGGCTCAGAAAAATAATCAGAAAAACGCTCTAGATCAGAACGGTAAGAAGCTATAGTGTTTTCAGACAAACCGTGTTCTTGCCATAACGTATCAAGAAATTGTTCAATAATGGGATCCAGTTCAGCCATACAAGCGGTTATTTTTATTAGAAGTTTTACAAATTCTAGCAGAATTCACAGAGTATAAAAACGAAAAAACCGATTAGTTATACACTAATCGGTTATTAAATAAATTGGCGGAACGGACGGGACT
>NZ_JBXGGI010000043.1:0-2700 GCF_056854775.1 Mannheimia sp. | reverse complement strand
TGGGCTTAATTTTGGTAAGCCAACCTATGAATATATCGCTTCCGTATTCGCAACTGATATGATGGAGAGCAAAGAGTTTCTGGCTCAGCTCCCTATTTTGCATATTTTAGCCGGCATAGTGATTGTACTAGCGGTCATTTTTTTCAAAAAAATTACCAATGCTTATCAAATCCACTTTTTGAGAAATAAAACTTTTGTTATAGCCGCTTCTCTTTTAATGTTAGCTCAACTTGCTCCATTCAAGTTTTTCCAAGAATTTTATAGTTCAGGAACAAAAGTTGCGAAAGAATTGGAGAAATTAAATAATTTAACCTTAGAATCCCAATGGGGAGAATCGAAGCTTGGCGATAACGCAAAATATGATGATTACGTGCTGATTATGGGCGAAAGTGCAAGGAAGGATTATCACCACGCCTACGGCTACCCTATTCTTAATACGCCTTTTATGAGCTCGGCAAATGGTACGCTTGTTGATGGTTTAACCTCTGGTGGTACAAATACGATTGCCTCACTGCGTTTAATGCTAACCAAGCCTGATACTGAAAAATGGGAGGCTAATTATGCCTTAACCTTGATTGATTTGATTAAATCTGCTGGGGTAAAAACCTATTGGATTTCTAACCAAGGCTATTTGGGTAATTACGATACACCTATTTCCTCGATCGGCAATAAAAGTGATGTGAAGATCTTCACCAAATCAGGCGATTCGTTAAACAGCAACGTGAGCGATTTTGAATTACTGCCACATTTCAGTAGAGTGATTGCAGAACCTGCTAGTGGCAAACGTTTTATTTTCTTGCATTTATACGGCTCACACCCAATTACTTGCGACCGTTTAACCGATTATCCGAAAATGTTTGATGACAACAAACTACCGAAGCGTTATTTCAACGTGAATTGTTATATTTCCTCAATTAAGAAAACCGATGAATTGCTAAAACGGGTATATGAGATGTTAGTGAAAAACCAAACCGAAACTCAGCGTTCATTTTCGATGATCTATTTATCTGATCACGGCTTATCTCACGAAATATCTAAAGATAATATTGTCATTCAAAATGGTAAAGATAGAAGTAAATTACACTACGACATTCCGTTGTTCAAAATTTCAAGTGATGATACTCAACGTAATATTTATAAGACATTTAAATCAGGGCTGAATTTTACCAATGGGATTGCAAATTGGATTGGCATTGAAAATGCGTTGTTAGATAAAGAGCTTGATCTCTTTAATAATAAAACTGATAAAAGCGATTATGGGCTAAAAAAAATCATTGAAACCCAATCTACTGTGGAAGATCCGGCAGTCGTTATTCCATCACATTAATTCTACTTGTAGGGGCAAATAACAATTTGCCCATCATTACACAACAAAAAAGCAGGCAAAAGCCTGCTTTTTTCATCAACTCAAAGATTGAATTAAGCGTTACCGCCAGTAATTTTAGCAACTTCTGCTGCGAAATCTTCTTCAACTTTCTCGATACCTTCGCCCACTTCTAAACGGATGAAGTTAGCAACTGAAGTACCTACTGATTTTAAGTATTGACCTACAGTTTGTGATGGATCCATTACAAACGGCTGACCGGTTAATGAAACTTCACCGGTGAATTTAGCCATACGACCTTCAACCATTTTCTCAGCGATTTCTTTTGGTTTACCAGAGTTCATCGCGATTTCGATTTGGATTTCACGCTCTTTAGCGACTACATCAGCAGATACATCTTCTGGGTTTACGAATTCAGGTTTGCTTGCTGCAACGTGCATTGCTACTTTGCGTAGTTCTTCTTCAGAACCTTCACCTGCAACTAATACACCGATTTTTGCACCGTGCAAGTATTGTGCAATTACGTTACCTTCTAAGAATTTAACACGACGAATGTTCATATTCTCACCGATTTTAGCCACTAATGCAACACGTTTTTCTTCAAATTGTGCTGCTAATGCTTCGATAGAGATATCTTTGTTTGCCGCTGCGAAATCTGCAACTTCGTTTGCTAAACCTAAGAAACCTGCGTCTTTTGCTACGAAGTCAGTTTGGCAGTTCATTTCAACTAATACGCCAAAACCGTTAGCTACGCGAGCTAAGATTACACCTTCAGCTGCGATATTACCTGCTTTTTTAGCCGCTTTCGCTTGACCAGATTTACGCATATTGTCGATCGCTAATTCGATATCGCCGTTTGCTTCTTGTAATGCTTTTTTACATTCCATCATACCTGCGCCGGTACGTTCACGAAGCTCTTTAACTAATGATGCTGTAATTTCAGCCATTTTTAATTCCTCTTGATTTGATACGGGAAAGATAGGATTTACCTGCCTAGAGATTTTATCGTTTAGGGCAGGTAAAACCTGCCCCTACAAACTGAATTATTCTGCTGCTTCTTCAGCTGCAACAACTTCAACGCCACGACCTTCTTTGATTGCAGCTACTGCTGAATCTAAGTAAAGTTGGATTGCACGTGTTGCGTCATCGTTACCAGGGATGATGTAATTAACGCCATCTGGAGTTGAGTTAGTATCAACGATAGCAAATACAGGAATACCTAAGTTGTTTGCTTCTTTGATTGCGATATGCTCGTGATCAGCACCGATTACAAAAATTGCATCCGGTAAACCGTTCATATCTTTGATACCGCCTAAGCTTAACTCTAATTTCTCTAACTCACGAGTACGCATTAACGCTTCTTTTTTAGTGATTTT
>NZ_JBXGGI010000042.1:0-22902 GCF_056854775.1 Mannheimia sp. | reverse complement strand
ATTCACGGCATTGTGTCAGCAATTAACCCGAAAAAAGACGAATTTTTATTAGAAATTGGTCCGGGTTTAGCGGCATTAACAGAACCCGTTGCAGAATTAGTTGATAAACTCACTGTAGTGGAAATTGACCGTGATTTGGCTGAACGTTTACGCCACCACCCTTTCTTAAATCAAAAATTGACAGTTATTGAGCAAGATGCATTACGTTTTAATTTCCGTGAATATTTTGAAAGCCTAAATTTAGGAAAAGATTCTGTTCGTGTGTTCGGTAACTTGCCTTACAATATCTCTACGCCATTAATTTTCCACTTATTGACGTTCCACGATCTGATTAAAGATATGCACTTTATGCTGCAAAAAGAAGTAGTAAAACGTTTATGTGCCGCTCCAAACAGCAAGGCATACGGCAGATTAACCATTATGGCTCAATATTACTGTCAAGTAATTCCTGTGCTTGAAGTACCGCCGACGGCATTTAAACCTGCACCGAAAGTGGATTCAGCCGTTGTACGCTTAATGCCTTACAATCAACTGCCGTATCCTGCTAAAGATGTTTATTGGCTCAACCGTGTAACCACACAAGCCTTTAACCAACGTCGCAAAACATTACGCAATGCCCTCTCTACTCTCTTTAGTGCAGAACAGTTAGAAGCATTAGGCATTGATTTAACTGCTCGTGCAGAGAATCTCACCATTGCCGACTATGTTCGTTTGGCTAACTGGTTATATGAAAATCCACCGGCTATTGATACATCAGAAGAATTAGTTGATGAAGATTATTAAAAAGTAAAACAACAAGCGGTCATATTGAGTAAAAAATTTACAAAATATGACCGCTTGTATTTTATATGGCAATTTAAAAACTATTTCGTACCGAAAATTTTATCACCGGCATCGCCTAAGCCCGGGATAATGTAGCCTTTTTCGTTTAAGTGGCTATCAATTGATGCAGTGTAGAGTTCCACATCAGGGTGTGCTTCTTCCAGCACTTTAATCCCTTCTGGGGCAGCAACTAATACTAATACTTTGATGTGTTTACAGCCTGCTTTTTTCAGTAGATCAATAGTTGCAACCATTGAACCGCCCGTTGCTAACATTGGGTCTGTAATAATAGCTAAACGTTCAGCTACATCATTCGCTAATTTTGAAAAATATGGAACAGGTTTTAGCGTTTCTTCATCACGGTAAATTCCAACCACACTAATTCTTGCACTTGGAATATGTTCCAACACACCGTCCATCATCCCCAAACCCGCACGCAAAATTGGCACAACAGTAACTTTTTTGCCTTTAATTCGCTCGACAGGAATTGTATTACCGCTCCAGCCATTGATTTCCACCGTTTCCATTTCTAAATCTTTGGTGGCTTCGTAAGTTAATAGGCTACCGATTTCATTGGCTAATTCACGGAAGTCTTTGGTGCTGATTTCCGCTTCACGCATTAAGCCTAATTTATGTTTTACAAGCGGGTGTTTTACTTCAACAATTTTCATTTTTAAGCTCCTTAATTTGCAAATTTAAGCATTCTTGGCTTTGAATTTAGCCAGCTCTTCATCTCTTAATACACGGCGAAGAATTTTTCCGACATTACTTTTCGGCAATTCATCACGGAATTCAATATCACGAGGAATTTTGTAGCCCGTTAGGAATTGACGACAGTAACTACGAAGTTCATCACGGGTTAAACTTTCATCTTTTTTCGTTACAAAAATTTTAATACTTTCGCCAGAGGCCTCACTCGGTATACCAATAGCAACGACTTCATTCACTTTAGGATTTTGTGAAATCACCTCTTCAATTTCGGTTGGATAAACGTTAAAACCGGATACAATGATCATATCTTTTTTGCGATCGACAATGCGTAAATTGAGATCTTCACCCATTACGACAATATCGCCTGTTGCCATCCAACCGTCTTTTAATACTTGAGCAGTATCTTCAGGACGATTCCAATAACCTTGCATTACTTGAGGACCTTTAACCAATAGCTCTCCTCTTTCACCAAGCGGGAGTTCGTTACCTTCATCATCTACAATGCGGATATCCGTATTGGGTACAGGCACGCCAATTGAACCTGAATATTCCACAGAATCACTTCGTGTTGCAGAAATAAGTGGTGAACATTCTGTCATTCCGTAACCTTCAATAATGTGGCACCCTGTCAAATCGTGCCAACGTTTTGCTACATTAGACTGAATAGCCGCTCCTCCACCCACACTGAGTTTCAAATTTGAGAAATCCACCTCTTTAAATGCTTCATTATTGAGTAAGGCGTTAAATAATGTATTCACACCCGTAATAATTGATACTCTATATTTTTTCAGCTCTTTAATGAAACCAGGAATATCACGAGGGTTAGTAATTAATAAGCCTGTAATACCTAGTTCAAGGAATAATAAGCAGTTTAAAGATAACGCAAGAACGTGATAAAGCGGTAAAGGTACTGTACCAATTAAGTTTGGCGAATTTTTCAATAAAGGATCAACAATCCATTTAGCTTGCATCATATTTGCAATTAAGTTTTGATGCGTTAGCATTGCCCCTTTCGCTACGCCTGTTGTACCGCCCGTGTATTGTAAAAAGGCAAGATCGCTACTTACAATATTCGGTTTGACATATTGTCTTTGTTTGCCAATACTTAATGCTTCCCTAAAGCTGACAGCGTGAGGTAACTTATATTTAGGCACTAATTTTTTAATATATTTAACGACGAAATTAACTAAAGTACGTTTACCAAATGAGAGCTGGTCTCCCATTCTGGTTAAAATAACGTGTTTAATATTTGTGTTGAACACTACCTTTTCTAAGGTAGCCGCAAAGTTGGAGACAATCACAATCGCCTTTGCTCCGCTATCGTTAAGCTGATGCTCTAATTCACGCGGTGTATAAAGCGGATTAACGTTTACTACTATCAATCCGGCACGCAATGCTCCAAATAATGCAATCGGATATTGCAATAAATTCGGCATCATTAATGCAATACGATCGCCTTTTTGTAAACGTAATTCATTTTGCAAATAAGCAGCGAAAGAACGGCTACGTTCTTCTAATTTGCGAAAAGTCAGAATTTGCCCCATATTAATATAAGCTGGAATATCCGGGTGGCGTTTTATTGCCGCTTCAAACATCTCAACCAGCGATTCATATTGATTCGTTTCAATTGTTTTTGGCGAATAGGGAGGGTAATTCTTAAACCATATTTTTTCCATTCTAGTCTCCTAAACCTTACCTAAAAAAATAGGCGAAAAATTTGCTTGCTGACTGCGTTTATCGATCAATTTTTTTACAGCCCAGAAACTGATTCCTGTAAAAAGCAACATTACAAACAAAACAATAAGTTCATTTGCAAAAAATTGTGAAAATCCGACCGCTGTTATAATTAAAATAAATAGCGGAATGCCATAAATTAGAAAGACACTTTTTAATAATGTATTTTCAGCTAAACCTAACTGAATTTTATCACCCACATTTAACGGTTCATCAACCGCGATGCGAAAACGTGGTGCTATTTTTTCACCAGCTAACGCTGATAATGCTTTTGTACCACAAGCGACCTTTGACGCACAACCGCCACAGCCACTTTTTGCATAGCATTGCACAATAGCAATACCATTACGGTATTCCACAACAGTCGCTTCTTCTACTATCATTGAGAAGCCCCTTCTCTAAATTGAATGTTTGCCAAAATGTGCTTAGCCGCTTCTAACGGCACATCGCCAATAATCACAATGTCTTTATCATTGATTGTCTGATTTAAAACGGTTAATTTGCCTTGCTGCCCGGCATAGTCATCAAAATTGACACCTTGACTCGGCATTACATAAATCGTAAAACTCAATAAACCATCGCTATATAAACGGCTATCCACATATTCACTGTCAAACTGATAAGCTGCTCCGCTTACTGTTTGGTTCTTAACCAATCGAAAACCTGTCGGTAACTCGTTCACATCCCAGTTATAAGGCGATTTTATCTCTTCTTTTTGAGTGGAGCTTAATGTTGGTAGCATTAAAACATCAATTGCATTAGCAATCATCGCAATTTCTTGAGATTGGTAAAGCTGCAACACTCGAAATTCTTCTAACACTACATTATCTTCATTTTGCAGCTGGCTTTTTAGCAATAAATTGGTCTCTTCATCAATCCAAAGCGTGTAAGAATAGCGGAAATTATCTTTTGGCAAAATACGAATAACTTTCGCTATTCTATCCGAAATACGATCTTTACCCGCATCTAAGAATACATAGCCGTTTAAGTGATGATAATCAGCGTAAATGACATTGGGAAGGTTATCTAAAATATAGGAACTGTTTAAACTAAAAGGACGGAAGTTGTATCCTAAATAGCTAACATTGCTATCTTTCAGGATAATTTCTTCTCGATTGTGATCTAGATTTAATAATTGAGCATACTCTTTATCATTAACAAAGGCGTGGCGTAACCGAAAAGATTCTATGCCTGTATTTTGCTGAAGAATATAGAGTAATTCGTAATTTGATTTTTTATGAGCTTCAGTCATTGAAGATAAATACAGCAAAGGCGTTTTAATTCCTGTATCTGCCAACGCAAAAGCGGAACAAGCGAAAATAGCTATGAACATCAAAAAATATTTTTTTATCTTAATAAACATATTATTCTCAAAACCAAATTAAACTGATTTATTCTATCAAAAATTTTAAATCATTTCGCTATTTGTGAGTAATTTCTTGTTTTTTCGCTACATTTACATACAAAAAACCACATAATTATCAATTAATTATGTGGTTTCTTACTTACCTTAATCTATCTTATCTATTTTGCTGTTCTACTTGATTTGAAGAAGTTTTAGCCTTCTGTTTTTCTTCTTCTGATAAAGTTACACCTTGTACTGTATTTGTACGACGTTGTAGCTCGTGATTTTCTAGTAACGCATTGATTTTACGTTGCTGAAGCTCTAATTGCTCAGCAGTTGGCTGATCTTTCGCCGGTGCATTATAACTTACCGCTTCAACAGAATTACTGAAAGGTAAAGTTTGCAATACTGGCTGAGTTTGAGCCACTTCATTATTAGCGTTAAATGAATTTATACCAAATACAGCAACTAAACAGACTGAAGCAGCAACACCTGCTTGTAAGAGTGGAGTACCCCAACGTCTAAGTTTAAGTAATAAACCTTTTGGTTTTTCCACATTTGCTTGAGATTCAATTTCTTCATTTTCAAGCAATGCTTCCATTTTCGCAGAAAAATCTGCACCTAAGATGATTTCATCACCTTGCATCACATTACGAATAGTGTGATAACTAGCCCATTTTTGCTGTAATTCAGGGCTATTGGTTAAGGTTTCTACAAACTCTTTATCAACATCTTGCCCGTCCATATAAGCAGAAAGGTACTCGTGTTGAGTAATGCGTTGTTGCATAATCGACTCCAATGATTTTTGAGATTTTTTAAAACTATTTATTTGATTTACTGTATAAGTGGATTAATTTTTGCATCAATTGCTTCCCTTGCACGGAAAATACGTGAACGTACTGTTCCTACAGGGCACTCCATCACTTCTGCAATTTCTTCGTAACTTAAACCTTCTAATTCTCTTAAACGAATTGCAGTTTTAAGCTCATCAGGTAAATTTTCAATCGTATCAAATACGACTTTCTTTAATTCTTCGGATAGCACCAAATTTTCAGGTGTATCACTTTCACGAAGCTGAGTACCAACATCATAGCTTTCGGCATCTTCGGCTAAAATATCTTCTTTCGGAGGTCTTCTGCCTAATGAAGTTAAATGATTTTTTGCAGTATTAACCGCAATACGGTAAAGCCAAGTGTAAAAAGCACTTTCCCCACGAAATGATTCTAAGGAACGATAGGCTTTAATAAAAGATTCTTGCACAATGTCTGGAATATCATCTCTTGCAACATAGCGAGTAAGCAAACCGGCTACCCTGTTTTGATAACGTACTACAAGTAAATTAAATGCTTTTTTATCACCTTTTTGTGCTTTTTCGACTAATTCTTGGTCGGTGATTTGTTCGCTCAACTGCGGACTCTCCTAATAAATGTGTCATTTCCATTGCACACTTCTTTAGTGTGTGCTTTTTTCTAAAAGTTCCAACTAATGCGGAAAATTTTCTGATCTTTTTGATTTTTTGATAAAAACAAATAACAAGCGGTCGGATTTTAGCGAAATTTTACAAAAATTTCAAAAAATCCGACCGCTTGTATCGCCTTTGAAAAGGACTAATTGCAATTTACTCTACTTTATTATTTCTTCGCTTTTAAATCCGCTACTTTTTGTGAACGGTAAATCGCATTGATGGCGTGAATTAACGCTCTTGCCGAGCTTTCTACAATATCTGTCGCCAAGCCCACACCGTGGAATTTTCTGCCTTCATATTCAACCACGATATCCACCTGCCCTAAAGCTTCTGCTCCTTCGCCTTTTGCGGTTAAGTTATAGTGCGACATTTTAAGCTCCATACCCACAATGTTCATAATTGCATTGTAAGTTGCTTCAACCGGACCATTACCGCCTTGCGAAGTTGCACTTTGACGAACACCGTCTAGTTCTACCTGCACAAATGCAGATGCCGGCAAACCGCTAATCAGCTGAGTCGTAATCACATCCAGTTTTAATCTGTTTTCTTCGCCTTGTTGCATATCAATAAAAGCAAGAGCTTCTAAATCATAATCAAAAACCTGTCCTTTTTTATCAGCAAGCTCTAGGAAAGCTTCATAGAGTTTATCTAAATCATAATCCGCTTCGGTATAGCCCATATCCGCCATATGTCCTTTAACTGCTGCACGACCTGAACGAGCAGTCAAATTAAGCTTCTCTTTCTTCAAGCCGATGGTTTCCGGCGACATAATTTCGTAGGTATTTTTGTTTTTCAGCATACCGTCTTGGTGAATACCTGATGAGTGAGCGAACGCATTGCTGCCCACAATCGCTTTGTTCGGCTGAATCGGCATATTGCAAAGCTGGCTCACCATTTGGCTGACACGGTGAATTTCTTGGGTATTGATGCGAGTATCTACGCCCATAAACTCTTGGCGGGTTTTGATCGCCATCACCACTTCTTCCAATGCCGTATTCCCTGCACGTTCGCCAATACCGTTAATGGTACATTCGATCTGTCTTGCCCCATTTTGGATTGCGGTTAAAGAGTTCGCTGTTGCCATTCCTAAATCGTTATGACAATGTACAGAAACGATTGCTTTATCGATATTCGGCACACGGTTCATCACTTGGTGGATAATGTTTCCATACTCATTCGGCAAGCAGAAACCAACCGTATCCGGAATATTCACGGTGGTCGCCCCTGCGTTGATTGCAGCTTCTACAATACGGCAGATGTTATCAATCCCTGTACGACCTGCATCTTCACACGAAAACTCGACATCATCGGTATAGCCACGAGCACGTTTTACTGCTGCCACTGCCATTTCCACTACATCATCAAATGAACGCTTTAATTTTGCTTCAACGTGCAATGCCGAGCTAGCAATAAAGGTGTGAATACGGAAAGCTTCTGCAACTTTTAAGGCTTCATAAGCAGCATCAATATCTTTTGGTACAGCTCGAGAAAGTGCCGCCACACGGCTGTTTTTGATATGACGAGCAATCGTTTGTACCGATTCAAAATCCCCTGATGATGAAACAGGGAAACCTACTTCCATAACATCCACACCTAAACGCTCCAACGCGAGTGCAATTTGTAATTTTTCTTTTACCGTTAAACTCGCTTTTAGAGATTGTTCGCCATCACGTAAGGTGGTGTCAAAAATAATAATGTTATTGTTGCTCATAATAAAACCTTCATTTTATTGGGATAAAAAAAGCCCGCATTTTAAGTGCGGGCAAGAATGTGGATAGTCCATTTACTTTTTCCAACCAATCTTTATCCTCGCACAGAATACGATAACAGAGATAATCGGAGTAAGGTAAATTTTTCCATATGTTGTGTTGTGTGTTTATGTTTGCATTGTTATTCGTTAATGGGTGTATATTAGCTTTATCCAAGGTAATGTCAATAGCATTTTTCACTTTACGCAACCGTTTAACTACAATTAAGAGCCTATTAAATCAGAACATTATTTTGTCATTAATAATATATTTGGTTGAAAACTCCAAATGAGAAAAACAAAATAATACAATACATCAATTTTAATGATATTTAGAATTTTAAAATTTCTATAAAAATAATTTTAAATTTATTTTTACCTTTGAAGTTTCAACTCAAATTTGATAGCCTCTTGCATTATTTTACTGCTGAGGATATACAATGACTCTACCATTTCGTGCCATTATTTCCGATCTCGACGGCACTCTGTTAAATGCACATCATAAAATTGGCGATTTTACAATTGATACATTAGAAAAATTATCACAAAAAGGCGTAGATATCTTTTTTGCCACAGGCAGAAATTACCCCGATGTTTCCCATATCATCAGCAAAGTAGATGCTAAAAATGCAATGCTGGTTACCTCAAATGGAGCAAGAGCCAACAATTTAGACGGCGAAAAAATTGTCAGTCATTATTTGCCGGAAGATATCGCCGTTGAGTTAATGAATATTAACTTTGACGATAAAAATGTTTGCCTAAACAGCTATCAAGGCGATGAATGGTTTATCAATAAAGAGATTCCACAGCTAAAACACTTCCACCAAGAATCCGGTTTTGGCTATCAAGTGGCAGATTTTTCTAACCATCACGGCAGAGAAACAGAGAAAGTCTTTTTTATCGGTAAAACAGTTGAAGCCTTAATTCCGATTGAAAATTACATTCGAGAAACCTATGGCGACCGTGTGCAAATGACCTATTCCGCCCTACTCTGCCTTGAAATAATGGCAAAGGGCGTTTGCAAAGCGAATGCCTTGGAAGAGTTAGTGAAATTACGAGGCTACAAATTACAAGATTGCATTGCCTTTGGCGACGGTATGAATGATGTAGAAATGTTGAACTTAGCGGGCAAAGGTTGTCTAATGGCAAATGCCGATCCTCGCCTAAAATTGGCATTACCGAGTAATGAAGTGATTGGATACAATAAAGATGAAGCGGTTGCCAGTTATATTCGAGCCACATTTGGTATCATCTAATTGCAAAATTTTTTCGGAAAACAACCGCTTGTAGCACAACATATCACAAAGGAAGAGTATGAAACGTACAACATTAGCCACACTTGTGCTAATTGCCGCTGTCGGAATAGGTGGATATTTTTACTACAATCAGCAAAATGATGAACAACAAATTCACTATATTACTGAGGCGGTTAGCCGTGCCGAAATCAATAAAAATGTACTTGCCACAGGGTCAGTACGAGCGAGCAAACGTACGGAAGTTGGGGCTCAAGTTTCGGGTAAAATCCAAAAACTCTATGTCGAACTCGGGCAAACCGTTAAACAAGGCGATTTGATTGCAGACATTGACTCAAGCAACCAAAGCAACACGTTAAGCACCGCTCAAGCTCAACTCGCATCATACAAAGCACAGCTTACCTCTGCACAAGTTGCTCTTGAAGTCGCCCAATCAAATTACAGCCGATTAACTAAATTATATCGAGCCAATAGTGCAGCACTGTCAGACGTCGAAACGGCTAAAAATACACTCGCTTCAGCTAAAGCGACAGTTGATAACATCAAAGCACAATTAAAATCCGCAGAAATCTCGGTCAATAATGCTCAAACCAATTTAAATTACACTCAAATCATCTCGCCAATGGATGGTGTGATTGTATCTGTGCCTGTTTCTGTCGGACAAACGGTGAATTCTAATCAAACTTCACCTACCATTGTGCAAGTGGCGGATTTATCTAAAATGCTGATTAAACTTGAAATTTCAGAAGGCGATATTGCTCAAGTAAAAGTTGGACAACAAGTCAAATTTTCTACTCTTGCCGAACCTAATCGAGAGTATTTAGCAACCATTGATTCTGTTGATCCTGCACTCACAACACTTACCGACAACAATTACACAGAAAAATCAGGCAATACTGAGGCGGTTTATTACTATGCCAATGTGTCGATTGATAATTCCGATAATAGTTTACGCATTGGAATGACAACCCAAGCTCAAATTACCATTGATAAACGAGAGCAGGTTTTAGTTGTTCCCACTAACGTAATTAAAAAACGTGGAAAAGAAAATTATGTGTTAGTGCTAGAGAATGGGCTGTCGGTTGAGAAACCGATACAAATCGGCATTTCTGATACACAAAATACCGAAATTGTAACAGGATTAAATGAAGGCGATCAGGTTATTGTTACGCAAAGAGCAGATGGAGAAAAAATAAGTACAACACGAGGACCAAGAATTCTTTAAATCCTTTCTAAATAACAAGCGGTTAAATTTCCTTCATATTTTGCAAAAAATAAGAAAAATTTAACCGCTTGTCTGTTTCTATATTAAAACGAATGTTTATTTCTCATTATCGTTTTTCATCTTCGCAAAAATCATCGCCAAGATAGGACCTGAAATATTGTGCCAGAAGCTAAATACCGCACTCGGCACAGCAATCACAGGATTTGCTTTAAAGTGTAATGCGGCAAGTGCTGCCCCTAAACCTGAGTTCTGCATACCCACTTCAATTGCTACTGCTTTGCTGTCTGCAATAGGCAGTTTAAATAAGCGGCTCGCTAAATAACCGATTAGATAACCTAAACCGTTATGTAAGGCGACCACTGCAAAAATTAATAAACCGGATTCAATAATACGATCACGACTCACTGAAACCACCGCCGTTACAATTAATACAATCGCAATCACTGAAATTAACGGCATTGTTTGGCTGAACTGTTCTACTTTCTGCTTGAAGATAGTACGAATAACGACACCAACAAAAATAGGCAACAACACCATTTGTAGCACAGAAATAAACATCGCCGTTGCATTAATTTCTAACCACTGGCTGGCAAATAAGTAGAAAATAGCAGGAGTTAAAACAGGTGCTAATAAGGTTGAAATGGTTGTGCAAGCCACCGATAAAGCCGTGTTACCACGAGCTAAATAAGTCATCACATTTGACGATGTTCCACCCGGACAACAGCCAACTAAAATTACACCAATGGCTAAATCAGGCGGTAAATTAAATACTTTTGCCAATCCATAAGCAACACTTGGCATTACCACGAATTGAGCGATAACGCCGATAATCACTGATTTTGGATTTTTTGTAACTTCAGCAAAATCTTTGAATGTTAAGGTTAAGCCCATTCCAAGCATTACGATACCTAAAAGATATGGAATCCAAGGAACAAATTGTTTAAAAGTTTCAGGGAATTGTGCTGCAATGAAAGCGAAAACCACCACCCAAATAGCGAAAGTTTTGCTAACAAATTGCGTAAATTTTAATAATGTTTGCATATTGCCTCTATATTGTTATAAAAAGGTTAATAGCCTAACTTAGTTTTCAGTAAAAGTGAATAGCGGTCATAAAAACTATAGTAATGAATGCCTCTTTTTAGGTATAATCATTTCGTTTATCAACAAAAAATTTAAGGATATCTTTATGAAAAACTTAAAACTTTCCGCAATGAGCCTCACCGCTTTATTCGTTCTAACCGCTTGTACTCACACTCACTCAAATAGTGATGAACATCATCAAATGGTGTTGCAAGAGCAAGCAACTTTAGGCGTGAACTGGGTGCAACAATCTGGAGAATACCAAGCGTTAGCACACCAAGCGTTTAACACGGCAAAAATGGCTTTTGATCAGGCAAAAGTGAAAAAAGGCAAGAAAAAAGCCGTTGTGGTTGATTTAGATGAAACAATGGTAGATAACAGCCCTTACGCCGGCTGGCAAGTGAAAAATCATAAGCCTTTTGATGGCGAAAGCTGGACTCGCTGGGTAAATGCCCGTCAAACCGGAGCGATTGCCGGTGCAGTTGAATTTAACAACTATGTAAACAGCCATAAAGGAACAGTATTTTATGTTTCAAACCGTAAAGATGACGGTGAAAAAGCAGGCACTATCGATGATATGAACAAACTCGGCTTTAGTGGCGTGAGTGAAAAAACGTTATTCTTGAAAAAAGATAAATCTAACAAAACCCCTCGTTTTGAAGAAATCGAAAAACAAGGTTATGAGATCGTGCTTTATGTGGGCGATAACCTAAACGATTTCGGTGATGCAACTTACCGCAAATCAAACGCTGAACGCCGTGCGTTTGTGGCAGAAAACAGCAAATTGTTCGGTAAAAAATTTATTGTATTACCAAACCCGAACTACGGCGACTGGGAAGGTGGTTTAGATAAAAATTACTACAAAGGCAATGCAGAAAACCGGGTAAAAATCCGCCATAATGCAATCAATGCGTGGGACGGTAAATAATCCGCTCAACTATTTGTGAAAAATCACTAAATAACGACCGCTTGTAAATCTTTTATCCGATTACAAGCGGTCATTTTTCTATAAAACTTTGCAAAAGTTTGTTAGGATAACCACGCTTTCAACTCATACTAAAACAATAAGGAACGAACAATGACAGCAATGAAAATTATACTTTCCCAACAAGCTGCCCCTGAAATTTGGGGAAAAAATGCTCTACTTTCTGTTAATGATGCAGGCTTTATCGTTCACAACCCAAAAAATGATTTAGCCACTATTCAAAAAGCCGCTCGTAAAATTAAAAATCAAGGTATTTTGAATGTGGCATTAGCTGGTGATGGCTGGAATTTAGAAGAATGCTGGGCGTTCCATCAAGGTTTTAATTCAGTTAAAAATCAAGGCTCGGTGGAATACCCTAATTTAGGCGAACAACAAGCGGAATTTGATAACCGAGTAAAATGTGCTACTTTTGTGCGTGAGTTAATTAACGAACCGTCTGAGAGCTTAACTCCTGAAAAATTGGCTCAACAAGCGGGCGAATTTATCCAAAATATTGCAAAACCAAACACTGTTTCTTATGAAATCATTCGTGGCAAAGCGTTAAAAGAAAAAGACTATCACGGCATTTGGACGGTGGGTAAAGGCTCAAACAATCCCCCTGCTTTATTAAAATTAGACTTTAATCCAACAGGTGATAAAAATGCCCCTGTGCTTGCCTGCTTAGTCGGTAAAGGGATTACCTTCGACACCGGCGGCTACAGTTTAAAACCAAGTGATGGAATGAGTACAATGCGTACCGATATGGGCGGAGCGGCACTCTTAACAGGCTCACTTGCTTTTGCGATTTCTCGTGGTTTAAACAAACGTGTAAAACTTTATCTCTGCTGTGCAGAAAATATGGTCAGCCACAATGCATTCAAACTGGGCGATATCATTACTTACCGCAACGGCGTTACTGTTGAAGTGCTCAATACTGATGCGGAAGGGCGTTTGGTATTAGCCGATGGATTAATTGATGCTTGCCAACAAAACCCGCAATTTATTATTGATGCGGCAACGCTCACCGGAGCAGCAAAAGTGGCGGTGGGGAACGACTACCATTCCGTGCTTTCAATGGACGATAACCTAACAAACGCTCTATTCAGTTCGGCAAAAGACGAAAACGAACCATTCTGGCGTTTACCGTTTGAAGAACTCCACCGAGGGCAAATTTCTTCCTCATTCGCTGATATTGCTAATATCGGTTCTGTACCCGTTGTGGCAGGTGCAAGTACGGCAACCGCATTTTTATCTTACTTTGTAGAAAACTACCAGCAAAACTGGTTACATATTGATGCTTCTGCTACATTCCGCAAAACCGCAAGCGACTTATGGGCGGTGGGTGCAACAGGGCTTGGTATCAAAACAATCGCAAATTTGTTACTCTCAAAATAACAGGCTTCGTAGGGCAAATTGCAATTTGCCCTACTAATAATTGAATAATTATGGCTAAATCAAATTACATTACCCGCTCAGGCTGGCAAGCCTTAGATCAAGAGCTGAAATTTTTATGGAAGGAAGAACGCCCAAAAGTTACGCAAGCGGTTTCTGATGCAGCGGCACTGGGAGACCGCAGCGAAAATGCGGAATATATTTACGGTAAACGTCGCTTGCGTGAAATCGACCGCCGTGTGCGTTTTCTCTCTAAACGGCTAGAGGTATTACAAATTGTCGATTATCACCCGAAACAAGAAGGCAAAGTCTTTTTTGGTGCTTGGATTGAGCTCGAAAATGAAGAAGGCGAAGCGAAACAATATCGTATTGTTGGTTGTGATGAATTTGACCCGGCAAAAAACTGGATTTCGATAGATTCCCCGGTCGCCCGTGCGTTAATCGGCAAACAGGTGGACGATGAAATTCGGGTAGAAACACCTATGGGAAAAGTGTTGCTTTATATTAATAAAATTTGGTATGAGCAAGCGGGCTAATCATTTGTAGGGGCAAATTGCAATTTGCCCCTACTCTATCTACCCAAACAACCTATCCATTTCTTCAATTAGCAATTTGCTTGGTTTGTCAAAATAAACACCGCTTGCACTCACTCCATTCATAGCCCGTAAGAAAAGATACGCAACGCCGCCAAAATCACGTTCATAATCGTAATTTTCACTTAGACGAACAGTTAGATAACGGTGCACGGCAAGAGTATAAAGCAAATATTGTAAATCATAACGCTGTCTGCCCATTTCTCGCTGAATATTTTCTGTGGAATAATTTTGTGGCAAATAACCTAAGAAATTCGATTTGTAGTCAATAAGATAGAATTTTCCATTCATCTGCACAATACAATCCACAAAGCCACGCACAAAGCCTTCTAATTGCGGTAATTGCAGTTCAGGCAAATTTTTTGCTAAAGGGCTATGTTGTTTTAATAACGCATTTAATTGGTGCAGAGCTTTATCATTTTTTAAGCGTAAATAGAATTGCCATTCATTTAACCGTTTAGTTTCATCGATCTCTTTTAAACAGAAATTTGCTTCCGGCAGAGGAGTAGCAAGAATACGCTCAAACCAGCCTAATGTTGGCTCGATCCATTCTTCACTTAAACCTAATTGTTCACACACTTTCGCCACACTTTCTTTATCAATTTGTTCGCTAAATCGGCAATGCTCAAAAAAACTGTGCAACACAGTACCAACTTTAATGCCGTGCGGAAATTGGAATGGTGAAAAAGCATCAGTTTCCATCGTGTAATCCGGCTCAATGAGTTCAATATGGACATCTCTGTCTTGGGCTAAATCTATCACTCTTTCTGCTTTACCTTCACTAAAACGCTCGTGTTGTGCATAAAGTGAAGTAAAGCTCGTAATCTGCCCCACTACCCGAATATTGCCACTAAAGGTTTTGGCTTGATAACTTTCCTCCGTTTTACCACTTTCCCAACGACTAAAAGGCAAATGCTCTGCAACTTCAATAATATCGGCTGAAATCTGCTTTTTCTCAAAATAGTCTGCAACACTCACTTCATCTTTCGGTAATTCACCTTCTGCTAATAAATAATGTAACGGGCTCCGCCCTGAAATCATTTTTGGTAACACTAAATTGAGCTGAGATTCCGCACGGGTTAATGCAACATAAAACAGACGAAGATCTTCCGCATAGGCTTCATTTTGGATTTGCTCTTTTGCCTCTTTTTCACCCCAATACCAATCCAATTTACCCTGTGTATTACGGTATAAACCTAAATGGACCTTAGTATCGCCCTCGCTTTTTTCCGCTGCAAACGGCAACCAAACAATCGGATACTGCAAGCCTTTCGAGCCGTGAATGGTAACAATTTTAATCAGCTCTTCTTCACTTTCAAGGCGAAGTTGCTGTTCATCATTAAAATCGGGTGAGCTAATTTGCTTTTCATACCAACGCACCAGTTCCGCTTCAGATTCCAACGCCTGCGAAGTTTCTTGCAGAATTTCCGTCAAATGCAGTAAATCAGTAATTAAACGATCCGCATTTGGCAAGCCTTTTAATCGTTCAATAATACCTTGCTCCAAATAGATTTTATGCAACATCGGCAAAATGCCTTGCTCTTTCCAAATGGTGCTGTATTCCACAAACTGATTGACCTTTAAATCCCACAACATTTCATTTTCTTTGTAGCGATAAATTTCTGCCGCACTTAGCCCCCAAAGGGTTGAACCTAAGGCGGATAATAACGCTTTATAATTGTAAGGATTAAGCCCGGCTTGCAAAATCCAACAAAGCTCAGTTGCAATTTCAGAACCAAATACAGAAGCCGATTCCGATAAATAAACGGATTTAATATTTCTCTTGGCTAGGGCTTTTTTAATGCGTTTCGCTTGTGAGCCTTTTCGCACTAGAATGGTAATATCCTTTGGCTCAAAAGGGGTGAACTCGCCATTTTTCTCAATCCCGAATTTCCCCTCATTCATTGCCTTAAGTTGTTGATGGATTTGGTATGCACAAATTTCTGCCACCTCATCAAGATTGATTTTATCTTTAGTAGCATAACAAACAAAATGCCCTTGCTCACTAATTAGCTTGCCTTTGCCACTATCTGCTTCAACAGGGTGAAATCCAATATCATCATAAAGAAATGGGGATTTCGCCTCATTTGCAAAATAAAACAAATTATTGACCGCTTGCACTACTTCAGGCAACGAACGCCAGTTTTTACCAAGTGTAAATTGCTCGTCTGCCTGCTTCGCTGCTCTTAAATAAGTGAAAATATCCGCCCCACGAAATTTATAAATCGACTGTTTCGGATCGCCGATCATAATAAAGCCGTTATCGCTCTGCCCTTCCATAAAAATTTGGCTGAAAATTTCATATTGGGTAAGATCGGTATCTTGGAATTCATCGATCATCGCAAAAGGATAAATAGAGAGAATTTTTTGAGCTAAAGCCTTGCCTGTTTGTGGATGTTTCAAGGCTTGATTAAGCATTGTGAGTAAATCATCAAAACCACGCTCCGGGTGAGATTGTTTATATTCTGCCAGCTTGGTTTTTAAGCTGATTAAAAATTGATAGAGTAAAATCGCTTTTAAGCTATTTTCAAATTGCTGCTGATAAGCGGTCAAAAAATCCTGATTTTTTGCAAGTTGAGGTAAATCCATTGGCTCACAACTTTTCTTCGTACCTGTGGCTATTTTCTCAGCAGTAAACAGATAGAACTCGTCTGGCAAATCACGATTTGACGAATTTACCCATTGGTTCATCACAATAACACCCGTTTCAAAAGTAGCAGAGCGATACCAACCACCGTGTAACGTCGTTTTATTTTTGAGATCGTGCCTAATTGCCTCAACTAACTCCGCACTATTTGCTTTCCAGTAGAATTTCACTTCATCAATAAATCGATTATATTGTGCCAACTGTTCCGTAAAATCTTGAGCTAGAAACGCTTTCGGATCGGGCAACTCACTTGCTAAATAATTTCTTACCGCATTTAACGCCCTTTCCGGTGTAGTTAATTCAGCTGAAATAATTTCACTTTCTTTTACCCCTTGCGGATAAAACTGCTCTCGCCATACATCTTCGCTTAATTTTTTCAGTAAATCAGATTGGTTCGGCTGTAAATCAAGATCAAATCGCACGCCTGATTCGAAGGCAAACTGCACCAACATTTTTTGGCAGAAGCTGTGAATGGTAAACACGCTGGCAGTGTCAATTTCACGCTCAGCAATGCTCAAACGTAATAATGCTTCGTGAATGTGATTGATATGCGGATAGAGATGCTCTAAAAATTCGAGATTATTAGCGTAAGATTTTCCTTCGATGCCTTCTCCATTCACTTTATCTTTCAAAAAATCGGCACATTGCTGAATATTTTTTCGGATACGATTTTTCAGCTCCTCCGTTGCTGCTTTGGTAAAAGTTACCACCAAAATTTGCTCAACAGTTAAAGGCATAACACCTACGCCTAGCAATAAACGTAGGTAAATATTGGCAATGGTAAACGTCTTCCCCGTGCCGGCAGAGGCTTCAATTAAGACAGATTTATTTAAGGGTAATTTAATAGGATTTAGATTTTGCATAACGTAAAAGTAGGAAAACGACAAATAATAAGATTTTATCTATAAAGAAAAAGAATGGCTAGTGTGAACCAAATTTACTCTTTTTTATTCTATCTCGGAGAAAAATTTCATTTATTATGTGATCAAGCTCACAAATCTAAATAAAAGTTTGAATTTTTTTCGTTTTTGTGTACACATAAAATCTCCCTCTTTCCATCTCCTAAAAAAATATATATAAATCAATAAGTTAATTTTCACCTTAAAAATTTCACTCCAAAAGAATTATTGAAAATGTGATCCATACCTCATTTTTAAATGGAGTAAAATTTCACTAAAAATTCATAACATATTGATTTTTAATGATTTTATAAAAGTTCCCTAAAACCCTCGAAATTTGACGAAAAAAATTTATTTGTGTAAATTTCGCCACAACAAGGGAACACTTTGTGTTACACGATTTTTAACGTTGCTAGGTAAACTAGCTTGTTGAAACTCTAACTACTAACTACTATAAGGAAAACATTATGAAAAAAACACTTCTTGCATTAGCAGTTGCAGCAATGGCTGCCAGTGGGGCAAACGCAACCGTTATCTATCAACAAGACGGTACTAAAATTGATGTTGATGGTCGCCTTGCATTAGAAGTTATTAAAGCTAAAGACAAACGTACTGACGTTCTTGACAGAGGTTCACGTGTGCGTTTCCGTGCATTCCAAGAACTTACCGGTGGTTATGAAGCTTTAGCAGTAGCAGAATTACGTTTCTCTAATGCAAATGGTATTGGTAACGATATTCGTGCACATCGTTTATTCGGTGGTGTTCAACACAAAGATATCGGTTCTTTAACTTTTGGTAAACAATTAGTATTAGGCGACCATATTCCTAAAGCAAACTACACTTGGGAAATGGGCGGAAACGTATTCTTAGATGCTCACGGTAAAGCATTACACTTTATGTCTGCAAAATTTAACGGTGTTCGTGTAGCTGCAGACTACTATGTGGGTAACTCAAATAAACAAGCAGTAGATGCAGGTCAAGGTTTCCAATTCGGTTTATTCTATGATGGTGAATTAGGCGATGCAAAAGTACGCTTCGGTTCAGGCTACGGTGAATTAACTGCGGCTAAAGCTGGTGCATCAATTACAAACTGTACCGCTACAGTATTAACGTTAGAAGGTAACAGAGTATGTATTAAAGAAACCGTTACTACAGGCAAAGAAGAAGAATTCAAACGTAAATTTGCAGGTGTAGGTTTTGATATCAATTACGGTAACTTTACCACAGGTATTGACTGGGCTTACGCTAAATCACCAAAAGGTCAAGCAGCAAATACATTCCAAACATTTGGTGTGAAAAAATTTGAGAAAATCAACCGCTTTGACGTAGGTGTGAAATTAGCAGTAACGCCACAAAATAATATCTATGGTGGTGTATTATTCGGTAACGGTCAAAACGCTGGTGAAGCTAAAGCGAAAAACTTAGGTTGGAAACTTGGTGTTGATCACAAATTCAACAAATTCGTTGCTATTTACCTAGAAGGTGGTAAAGCTAGAACCAAACAAGCAGGTAAAACTATTGAAGACAATAGCAGAATCGGCTTAGGTACTCGTATCACATTCTAATCTTAAAAATTCACCTTAGTTTAATTAGCCACTCGAAAGAGTGGCTTTTTTATCACCTAAAATCGATACAACTGAGTGTTAATTTATTTAATTCTTTCTAATTTTGCAATTAATTTAGCTTCAGGTATAGATTGAATTTTTTGCATTTGCCAAAGTAATAATCCCCCCGCCAAACTTAAGCCAATGCAAAACACAAGCCAAAACCCCTGTGCAGCCATTGGTTGTACAATCCAATCGGTTCTTGCCAAAATATAACCAAGCGGCATACTCACCACCCAATAACAGAAAATAGTTACATATAAAATAGGTTGAGTGTGTTTGTAACCACGTAAAATACCATTTGCTACTGCTTGAATGGCATCGGGAATTTGGTAAACCGCTGCGAAAATCAGTAAATGTGCCGTAATTGCAATAGATACAGGATTACTAGTAAAAGCAAGTGGAATAATATTTTTCAGCAAAATAATAATGATAGCTGCAATAATCGCTAAGATAGCAGCGGTAATAAGTGAGTGATAGCTTAGCACTTTCGCTCTTTCTACATTTTTTTCGCCTAACGTTTGCCCAATCATAATCGTGGTTGCAATTCCAAATGACATCGGGATCATAAAAAACAGCGAACTGGTTTGCAAAGCTGCTTGATGGCTTGCAACGACTTGCGAGCCAAGTGGTGAAAGAAAGAGAGCGGAGGTTGAGAACAACATCACTTCGGTAAAAATTGCAAAAGCAATCGGCAAACCTAATTTGCAAAGTTTTAGTAAAATTTGACCGCTTGGTGCTTCAAGCCATTTTTCAAATAATTTAATGTCTTTTTGTGCCGGGTTATGGTAGCAATAGTGCAGCATTAAAAAGAACATAATCCAGTTTATAATCGCCGTTGCTACTCCACAGCCCACCGCCCCCATTTCAGGTAAACCAAATTTACCAAAAATGAAAATATAGTTAAGCGGAATATTAAGCAATAAGCCGAAAAAGGTAATTCGCATTGCAGGTTTTGGGTTAGAGAGTCCATCGTTCATACAACGTAAAGCTACACCAAGTAAAGCAGGAATTAGCCCTACTGCCATTACCGCTAAATATTGCTGTGATTTGATTGAAAACTCAGCGGGCGTTTCCATTAAATCTAAAATCAGATGGCTGTTTAGAAAAATAGTCATCAGTGGAATAGACATTACAAATACAATCCAATAACCTTGTCGTACTTGGTTTGCAATTAAATGACGGTTGCTAGAACCGTTTAAGTACGAAACAGTAGGTGTAATGGCGTTTAGAAGCCCTAACACAAATAGGAAGAGCGGAAAGTAAATGGAATTACTGACTGCAATTGCAGAAACATCATCATCGCTTACCAAGCCAGCCATCACAATATCAGCTAAGCCCATTCCGGAGGCGGAAAGCTGAGAAATAAAAATCGGCAGCGATAATTTAAATAATTTACGGGCATTTTCCGGATATTCTTGCCATCTTAAATTCATAGTAACCTCTTAAAATCTAGGCGGACTTATTATTCTACCTTAGAAAGCGGTCGTTTTTTTCAAAATTTTTGCAACTTTTTACAACCAAAGAAAAAGCCTCCGGAAATTGCTCTCCAGAGGCTTAATAATCAATCAGCAATTATTTTGCTGCTTTTAACTCTTGGTAGTATTTTTCGTAAAGTTCAATAGCATCACCTACGTCATCTTGCCATTGAGATTTTTGTAACACTTCAGCTGATGGATAAATTGCTGGATCTTCTGTAATCTCTTTTGGTAACGTTTTTAATGCCTCAACGTTTGAAGTTGGATAACCAATCGCTAATGTTAATTTCTCAGCTACTTTTGCACTTAATAAGTAGTTAATTAATTTATGTGCATTTTCTTTATTTTTTGCACTTGCTGGAATTGCTAAAGTATCTACCCAAAGTACCGGTCCTTCTTGTGGGAATACCATATCAACAGGTGCATTTTCTTTCTTCGCAATACGAACAGAACCATTCCATAATTGACCTACAGAAACCTCACCTGAAATAAATGAGTTAGCCGGATTGTCTGAAGTAAATGAAAGTACGTTTGGACGTAATTTTTTCAACTCTTCATAAGCTGCTTTGATCTCTTCTGGATCTGTAGTATTTGGATTTTTACCTAATTTTAATAATGCGATATTGAACACTTCACGAGCATCATCTAATAATTGGATTTTATTAGCAAATTCAGGTTTCCATAAATCGCCCCAAGAGGTGAAAGCATCGCCTTTATAATCAGCAGTATTAAACGCAATACCCGGTGCTCCTAATAATTGCGGTAATGAGTATTTATTACCCTGGTCATAAGGTTTATTTAACCAGTCTGGGTTTAATTCTTTAATAACCGGTAGTTGAGCGTGATCTAATTCCGCTAACATCCCTTCTTTTGCCATTTTAGAAACAAAGTAGTTTGATGGAGCGATAACATCATAACCGCCATCTTTACCTTGTAATTTTAATTTAGCGTACATTGTTTCGTTAGATTCAAGACTTGAAACTTCTACTTTAATGCCCGTTTCTTTGGTAAATTCATCTAACAAGCCTTCAGGTACATATTCAGTCCAAGTATAAAGGTGAACTGTTTGATTTGTTGCTTGAGGTTTCGCTTCCGCAGCCGCTTTTGGTTCTGCTGCTTTTTCTTCATTACACGCTGTTAATGCAACTGTTGCTAAACCTGCTGCAAATAAACCCGCTAATTTTTTCATTTAAGTTTCTCCGTTAAAAGAAAGTGAGTAAAAAATATAGCCTTGCCTAAGGGCGTTAAAGACTAGCGAATTTTAAGCCACCCCCTAGATTTTGCAAGCCTTTTCTTATTAAAAATGTAATTTTTGGCAAAAAACTTTATGATGAGCTTGAAATCCCTTAATTTATCGCTATATTAAGGAAGATTTATAATTTCCAAATTAGGCTTTAAGAGGATTAAAGATGACCACTCAAAATGAAAACTTACAAGACGAAGTAAAACAAGAAGAAATTCAACCTGAAGTTGTAAATGAAGAAGCTCAGCAAGAAGAAAATGCCTCTCAAGAAGATCCTTTAGCTCTTGCTCAAGCTCGAATTACTGAATTAGAAGCTTATATTGCAGAAGCCGATAAGCGTGAACAGGATATTCATCTTCGTGCACAGGCAGAAATTCAAAATATTCGTCGCCGTACCGAACAAGATGTGGAAAAAGCTCACAAATTTGCGTTAGAAAAATTTTCTAAAGAGCTATTAAATGTAGTTGATAACCTAGAACGTGGTTTAGATGCATTAGATAAAGCAGTTACCGATGAAACAACTCAAGCCTTAGTAGACGGAGTTGAAATGACCCATAAAGAGTTTATCAATACATTGGCGAAATTCGGCGTAGTGGCAATGGGCGAAGTGGGTGAAGCCTTTAATCCGGAACTCCACGAAGCCATTTCTATGCAACCGGCAGAAGGCATTGAAACAAATCATATCAGCACCGTATTGCAA
>NZ_JBXGGI010000041.1:0-8909 GCF_056854775.1 Mannheimia sp. | reverse complement strand
AATTGAGGCGCTTATCAAGCAACGTAATGAAGCCAAAGCCACCAAAAACTGGGCAGTTGCCGATGAAGTGCGAGATAAACTTAAAGCGATGAATATCGTGCTTGAAGACACCCCAAACGGTACAATTTGGCGTAAGGCATAAACTCAGTATAGGAAGACTTTAAAGGCAGTAGTATATTAAGGGTTGATTTTGAAACATCAGAATCAACCTTTTTTCTTCTTTCATCTATATATTTGTGCAGTAAAGTAGATTATTTTGAACTAATACGATTCACTTTATGTGGGGTAGATCACATTTTGTTAAAAAAATGTATAAATATGTTGCTTTTGTTGCGGTTTTTTTGATAAAAAGTACAAGAAATTAATACTTATTTGGTATAAGTAATTGATTAACGGATTTCAACAAATAATAAATATGGGAGAGTCCTATGTTCGGTTTTGATCCTACCACCACCACATTTCTGATTTATATTTTCGGAATGATCGCTATCGGCTTTATTGCCTATCGTTTTACTCACAACCTTTCTGACTACATTCTCGGCGGTCGTCGTTTAGGGGCGTTTGTTACCGGCTTATCAGCTGGGGCATCGGATATGTCCGGATGGCTTCTAATGGGGTTGCCGGGTGCTGTGTATGCTGCCGGTCTGGTCGAAGGTTGGATTGCCATCGGCTTGACTGTCGGTGCGTATTTAAACTGGCTGTTTGTTGCCGGTAGACTACGCATTCATACTGAATTTAATGCCAATGCTTTAACTCTGCCAGACTATTTCCATCACCGTTTCGGCGATAAAAGTAAAATCCTGAAAATTGTTTCTGCAGCGATTATCCTGTTTTTCTTCGCAATCTATTGTGCCTCTGGTGTTGTAGCCGGTGCTCGATTGTTTGAAAACCTATTTGGTGTACCGTATTCTACTGCTCTTTGGTATGGTGCATTGGCAACCATTATTTACACATTTATCGGTGGTTTCCTGGCAGTAAGTTGGACGGACACTATTCAAGCCACGCTAATGTTGTTTGCTTTATTTCTCACCCCGATTTTTGTACTAATCCAGCTTGGCGGTTTTGAACAGACTCACGAAGTTATTGTGCAAGCAGGCAATGCGGTCAATAAAGATTTCACCGACCTGTTCACCGGTACTACCTTTATCGGTTTATTAAGTCTTTCTGCGTGGGGTTTGGGCTATTTTGGGCAACCACACATTCTTGCCCGTTTTATGGCGGCAGACAGCGTAAAATCCATTCCGAATGCCCGCCGTATTTCGATGATTTGGATGATCATCTGCTTATTTGGTGCAGTTGGTATTGGCTTCTTTGGTCAAGCTTATTTCTTTGCTCATCCTGAACAAGCTGGTATCGTCAGTCAAAATCACGAACAAGTGTTTATTGAACTCTCCAAATTGTTATTTAACCCGTGGATTGCCGGTATCTTACTCTCTGCGATTTTAGCGGCAGTAATGAGTACTTTAAGCTGTCAGTTGCTTATTTGTTCAAGTGCGATTACCGAAGATTTCTATAAGGGCTTTATCCGCCCGAACGCCACACAAAAAGAGCTAGTCTGGCTCGGTCGCTTAATGGTACTGGCAATTTCTGTATTAGCGATTGTACTTGCTCAAGACCCAAACAGCAAAGTGCTAGGTTTGGTGTCGTATGCGTGGGCGGGTTTCGGTTGTGCTTTCGGACCGGTGGTCATTTTATCTCTGTTTTGGAAACGAATGAATGCTGCCGGTGCACTTGCCGGAATGCTGACCGGTGCGTTAGTGGTAGTATTCTGGAATGATATTGTGCCTAATAGCGGAATTTATGAAATGATCCCCGGCTTTATCCTTGCAATGATCGCGATCGTAGTGGTTTCTCTAATTACTCCAGAGCCTCGCCAAGAGATCGTGGCTACTTTTGAAAATGCTGAAAAAGCCTATGAAACTGAAATGAGCAAATAGCAAAAAACGGCTGCCTGTCTAGGCGGCTGTTTTTTTATATTTTTGAACAAAAGGTGAATGTAAATTTTCAATGGTATTTTCTCCCTCTGAGTTATGAGAAGTTAGTAATGATTTGGCAGTAATCACTTCTATCGAACCTCCTCCGGTTTCTCTTTGCTCATAAATAGGGGGAATATTTTAATAAGAATGTACATTTTCATAAATCATCACAACAAGCGGTTTCTTTTACAAAAAAATTAGTAAATTCTACCGCTTGCATTACAAAATAAGGAAAAACTATGCCATACCAACTCTTACCGAATACGACTATCCGTCCTGAATTGAGTCGTTATTATCGTTTTGACGAGCAAACTCTCGTGCAAAACCTGCTGGAACAAGCTCGTTGTGATGAGCACGCAGACAGCATTAAAAAGCTTACTACCCAATTAGTCGGCAAAGTCCGTACCTCACGTAAAAAGGCGAGTGGGGTAGATGCGTTAATGCACGAATTTTCCCTTTCCAGCCAGGAAGGCGTGGCATTGATGTGTCTTGCAGAAGCGTTATTGCGTATTCCGGACAAAGCTACCGCTGATAAACTCATTCGAGATAAAATCGCCAAAGGTGATTGGCGTTCGCACACCGGAAACAGTCCATCGCTGTTTGTGAATGCAGCAGCTTGGGGCTTGGTGATTACCGGCAAACTGGTTTCTACCCATAGCGAAAGCTCGCTCTCGTCCGCCCTGTCCCGTCTGATTTCCAAAGGTGGCGAGCCGTTAATCCGCAAAGGCGTAGACGTTGCGATGCGGATGCTCGGCAAACAGTTTGTAACCGGTGAGACCATTCAAGAAGCGATCAAAAACGGCGAGAAACGCTTCGCAATGGGTTACCGTTACAGCTACGATATGTTGGGTGAGGCGGCATTTACGGCGGAAGATGCCAAACGCTACTATGCCGACTATGTCGCTTCCATTCACGCGGTTGGTGCAACCTCTAAAGGCTTGGGAGTGTATAAATCGTCGGGCGTATCAGTCAAACTCTCCGCTATTCACCCTCGCTACTCGCTGGCACAACATCAACGGGTAATGGACGAACTCTATCCACGCCTGAAAGACCTGTTTTTACTGGCGAAAAACTACGACATTGGCTTGAATATTGATGCCGAAGAAGCCGACCGTCTGGAGCTATCGCTCGATTTAATGGACAAACTGCTTGCCGATCCGGATTTAGCCGGCTTCAACGGCATCGGCTTTGTGGTGCAAGCGTACCAAAAACGCTGCCCCTATGTGATCGAACATTTAATCAATACCGCCCGTAAAAACAACCGCCAACTGATGCTCCGTTTGGTGAAAGGGGCATACTGGGATACCGAAATCAAACGAGCCCAAACGGACGGTGCGGAGGGCTATCCGGTATTCTCTCGCAAGGTGCATACCGATTTAAACTACATCGTCTGTGCGAAAAAACTACTTGCCGCACAAGATGTGATCTACCCACAATTTGCTACTCACAACGCCCAAACTCTTGCTACTATTTACCACTTGGCACAGGGCAAACGTTTTGAATTCCAATGCTTGCACGGTATGGGTGAAAGCCTGTACGATCAAGTGGTTGGTAGCAATAACTTGAATGTACAGTGCCGTATTTATGCCCCTGTCGGCACTTACCAAACCTTGCTCGCCTACTTGGTACGTCGCCTGTTGGAGAATGGTGCGAACAGCTCGTTCGTCAGCCAAATTGTTGATGAAAACCTGAGCATTGATGATCTCGCCCAAGATCCGGTGCAAAAAGCAACGCCAACTCAAGGTACAATGCACCCGAAAATCCCAATGCCGGTGGCACTGTTCGGTGACGCTCGCCCGAATTCCAAAGGCTATGATTTAACCGATTCAATCAGCCTGCAAACCTTAGAAACTCACCTGAACGAACTGGCGAAACAGCAGTATATTGCTGAGCCACAGCTTGCAAGCGGTACAACAAGCGGTCAGGAAACGCGAAAAATTTACAATCCGGCGAACGTGAACGAGTTAGTCGGCGAGGTGGTGGACGCAACCGAAACCGATGTGGCAAATGCCTTTGATGTGGCGGAACAATTCCAAAGCGAATGGGCGAACACTTCGCCTGCGACGCGTGCCGAGTGCCTTGAAAAAATGGCGGATTTAATGGAAGCGAATATGCCGCAACTGTTCGATTTAGCCGTGCGTGAGGCAGGCAAAGCACTGAACAACGCGATTGCCGAGGTGCGTGAAGCGGTCGATTTCTGCCGTTATTATGCAAAAACTGTTCGTAATAATGTCGAAGCCTACCGCAACCCACGCGGTGTGGTGGTCGCAATCAGCCCGTGGAACTTTCCGCTCGCGATTTTCGTGGGTGAAGTCTCATCTGCCTTAGTTGCTGGTAACGTGGTGTTGGCAAAACCTGCCGAGCAAACCTCGCTGATGGCACATTTCGCCGTAAACCTGTTCTACCAAGCCGGCGTGCCGAAAGCTGCACTGCAATGCTTACCGGGCAGTGGTAAAACTGTGGGAGCAGCGTTGGTAGCAGATAGTCGTGTGAACGGCGTGATTTTTACCGGTTCGACTGACACTGCGAAAAACATCAATCGGAATTTGCAGAAAAATACGAAAATCGTACCGCTTGTCGCAGAAACCGGTGGACAAAATGCGATGATTGTCGATAGCTCAGCATTAGGCGAACAGGTGGTGGCTGACGTGCTGAATTCAGCGTTCGACTCCGCAGGGCAACGTTGTTCCGCCTTGCGTGTGCTTTACTTGCAACGCGATGTTGCTGACCACATTCTCACGATGTTAGAAGGTGCGATGGCAGAGCTGAAAATCGGCAGACCACAGCAGCTTACTACCGATATTGGACCGGTAATCGATAAAGTGGCACAGCAACGCTTGCTCGACCATATTGAAAATATCAAAAAATCCGCGAAAAGTTGCTATCAGGTTGAGATCGAGCCGGAAATTGCCGCGAACGGCATTTTTGTGCCGCCAACAGTTCTGGAAATCGACCACATCAGCCAGCTCAAACACGAAGTATTCGGACCGGTGTTGCACGTTATTCGTTTTGATGCCGATAAGCTCGACCAAGTGATCGCAGACATCAACTCGACCGGTTTTGGCTTAACCAGTGGTTTGCATAGCCGCATTGACGAAACGGTCGAACGCTGGTTGGCGAGCATTCACGCGGGTAACCTGTATGTGAACCGTAATACTGTTGGTGCTGTAGTTGGAGTGCAACCATTTGGCGGAATGGGCTTGTCAGGAACAGGTCCGAAAGCGGGGGGACCGCTTTACCTGCAACGTTTGGTAAACCGCAATGAGTGGACGCTTAACGGCTTGGAAGGCAGTGTACAAGCGGTCAATTTTGGGCTGAAAAATGCAATCCGTAACGTACTCTCCGGTACGGAACAACAGAATGCACTTGACCTTGTACAGAGCCTAACCCGTCAATCACCTCTCGGTAAAACCTACCCAATGCAGGGCATCACCGGCGAGAAAAACTACCTCACGCTGGTCGCCCGTCCGCAAATCGCGATTGGAAAAGGCACGCTTGCCGAGCAGGTTCAAGCACTGATTGCGATTGTGATTGCAGGTAGCCAAGCGGTGGTTGAACGTGGCAGCGAACTGGCGAAATATGCTCCCCATTTTGACGGCAACGTACAGGTCGTAGACGATTTCAACAGCCTTGACCAGTTGAGTGTCTTGATCGTGCTTGATCCGCTTTCGGTCGAAGAAAAAACTCACCACGCCGAACGCAGAGGTGCGATTTTGACCTACATCGACAGCCTTGATTTAGCCCTTTCGTTGCTGCCACTTGTTCACGAAAAAGCAATTAGTATCAATACTGCTGCCGCAGGTGGTAATGCGAGTTTGATGAGTGAGATGGATTAAGCTATAAATATAAAATGATGAGGCAGCTCAATTTGAGCTGTCTTTTTTATTTAATAGCTTATTATTTATATACTTATAAAAATGATAAAGGGTATTTTTTCAGTTATGATGAAAACCAGTCATACAAAACCTCAATTTATTTCAAGTGCAATCACTTATTTTATGCGTTATGCTTATTTGGAATAAAAAATTTAGGTTACTTGATTGACATAGCATTCTAGACGTCTAAAATAGCGAAGAAATAATTTTAATTAATGTGGATAGAAAAATGATTCAGCTGAAAAATATCAGCAAGCAATTTGAGGTAAAGGGTAAAAAAATTACCGCTCTGGATAATGTAAATCTGGAAGTTCCAAAAGGCACTATTTATGGTGTGATTGGGGCATCTGGTGCAGGCAAGAGTACCTTAATTCGTTGCGTAAATTTATTAGAACGCCCGACTATGGGGCAAGTGATTGTTGATGGACAAGATTTAACCGCAATGTCGGATAAAGAGTTGATTAAAGCTCGCCGTAATATTGCGATGATTTTCCAACATTTTAATTTGCTTTCTTCTCAAACCGTGTTTGAGAATGTGGCGTTATCGTTGCGTTTGAGCAATACGCCGAAAGCGGAAGTGGATAGGAAAGTGAATGAGCTGTTGGAATTGGTAGGCTTAACCGATCGTAAAGATGTTTATCCGTCAAACCTTTCCGGTGGGCAAAAACAGCGTGTGGCGATTGCTCGTGCGTTGGCAAGCGATCCGCACGTTCTGCTTTGTGATGAAGCAACCAGTGCGTTAGACCCGGCAACCACGCAATCTATTTTGCAATTATTAAAAGATATTAATAAACGTTTAGGCTTAACTATTTTGTTGATTACCCACGAAATGGAAGTGGTAAAACGCATTTGCGATCGTGTGGCGGTTATTGATAGAGGGCAGTTGATTGAATCCGGTTCGGTGAGTGAAATTTTCTCGAACCCGAAAACGGAATTAGCTCAGAAATTTATTCAATCGACTTTCCATTTTGATTTGCCGCAAGAATATAGAGAGCAACTTTTAAGTTCACCAACGGAACATAGCCAGCCGATTATTAAATTTGAATTTACAGGGCGTTCAGTTGATGCACCGCTTCTTTCAATTGCATCGAAAAAATTCGGTATTGATTTTAGTATTTTGATGTCGCAAATTGACTATGCCGGTGGTGTGAAATTTGGTTTTGTGATTGCAGAAGTAAGCGGTAATTCGGATGCGATTGCAGAAGCAAAATTTTATTTGATGGATAATAATGTAAAAGTAGAGGTGTTAGGCTATGTGGGCTGATTTTTTGAGAGAGATGACGCCACAAATGTGGGGCTTAGTGTGGGAATCTACTTTTGAAACCATTTATATGGGCTTTGTGGCGACGGCATTAGCTGTCATCATTGGTTTGCCGATTGGTTTTTTGGCTTTTTTAACAGGTAAAGGTGAAATTTTAGAAAACCCAAGATTACATCAAATTTTAGATGTGATTATTAATATCGGACGTTCTATTCCGTTTATTATTTTATTGATTATTCTGTTACCTGTTACCCGTTTAATTGTGGGTACAACTTTAGGAACAACAGCGGCGATTGTGCCGTTAAGCGTATCAGCAATTCCGTTTTTTGCTCGCTTAACGTCTAATGCGTTATTGGAAATTCCATCAGGTTTAACTGAAGCAGCAAAATCAATGGGGGCAACCAATTGGCAAGTAGTAACTAAATTCTATTTACCGGAATCTTTGCCGATTTTAATCAATGGTATTACTTTAACCTTAGTGGCTTTAATCGGTTATTCTGCAATGGCAGGTGCTGTAGGTGGCGGCGGGTTAGGAAACTTGGCAATCAGTTACGGGGAGCACCGTAATATGGTTTATGTAAAATGGATTGCAACAATCATTATTGTGGCGATTGTGATGGTAAGCCAGAAATTGGGCGATACTTTAGCAAAACGTTACGATCATCGTTAATTTTATTAAATAGGGGTTTTTATGAGTTTCAAGAAAATTTTAGGTGTGGCATTAGTTTCTGCATTAGCATTAACTGCGTGTAAAGATGAGAAAAAAGCAGAGCCTGCAGCAGCAGCTCCTGCATCTGCAAAAATTAAAGTAGGGGTAATGTCAGGTCCTGAACATACTGTTGCAGAACGAGCCGCACAAATTGCTAAAGAAAAATACGGTTTAGACGTAGAATTTGTTCTATTTAACGACTACGCATTACCAAATACGGCGGTAAGCAAAGGTGATTTAGATGCTAACGCATTCCAACACAAGCCGTATTTAGATAAAGACAGCCAATCAAAAGGCTTAAACAACTTAGTAATTGTGGGGAACACTTTCGTTTATCCGTTAGCTGGTTATTCTAAAAAAGTGAAAAATGTTGCTGAATTGGCAGAGGGTGCTGTGATTGCCGTACCAAACGATCCATCTAACTTAGCCCGTGCGTTAATTTTATTAGAAAAACAGGGGTTAATTAAGTTAAAAGATAATACTAATTTATTCTCAACGTCAGTAGATATTATTGAGAACCCGAAAAAATTAGAAATTAAAGAAGTAGATACTTCAATTGCTGCAAAAGCATTAGATGATGTGGATTTAGCGGTAGTGAATAACACTTATGCAGGTCAAGTTGGCTTAAATACTCAAGATCACGGTGTGTTTGTTGAGTCTAAAGATTCTCCGTATGTGAATATCATTGTTGCTCGCCAAGATAATAAAGATGCAGACAACGTACAAAACTTTATCAAATCTTACCAAACTGAAGAAGTGTACCAAGAAGCACAAAAACACTTCAAAGATGGTGTAGTAAAAGGCTGGTAATTTTCTGTTTTTTTCATATTAGCGATTAATCGCTGAGCTTTATCTCTAAGGTTAATCGCTTTTTATTTTAAAACTCTTATATAGGAAGAACTCAAATGAACTTTAAAAAACTATTAGGCGTAGTGTTAGTATCTGCTTTAGCATTAACCGCCTGTAAAGAAGAAAAAACACAAGCAGCGGCAGAACCTGCAAAAGCGGAGAAACAAGCTCCGTTAAAAGTTGGCGTAATGACCGGTCCTGAAGCACAAATGACCGAAGTTGCAGTGAAAATTGCAAAA
>NZ_JBXGGI010000040.1:0-7139 GCF_056854775.1 Mannheimia sp. | reverse complement strand
AAAACGCTATGAACTATTTGAAAAGATAGAACAAGAACTGAAAGAGCTATGGTAAACAAATAAAATATGACATAATTTTCAATAAAATTATCCTACTTGTTTTTATAAGAATAAAACCTTGAATAAATTCAAGGTTTTATTTTAAAAGAGCAAAAATAATATAAAAAATAACCGCTTGTATTAAATTATTCTACCATTTTAGTTACATACAACGTAATCCCATCAACACGTTGAACCTGTACTTTATCACCTAAATTAAGCCCTATTCCCATCACTCGCCAAGTGGTATCGCCAAACTTACCTCTAGCAACGCCATTTTCCAGTATTTCAACAATTATACCTTGCATACCAATCATTGATTGCTCTCTTGAATTGAGCGATGTAGATTTATCATCTTGTTTATCTTTAGTATGTTGATATTTCCACCAAATCAAGCTAAAGACAATGGCTAGAATCGCGAAGCCACTAATTTGAATACTCACAGATAAATCAGGCAATAGCCAAACCAGCATTGCCAGCAAAATGGCAGAAAATCCCCACCACATAATCAATACGCCTGGAATAATTAATTCTAAAGCAAGTAACACAAAGCCTAAAATTAACCAACTACTCCAGTTAAATAGCCAATCCATATTTTCTCCTTGCTAAAAGCAGAACTACTTACTGCTATTCTTAGTGCCTTTTAATAATTCAGCAATACCTGCAACAGAACCGATTAAATTGCCCGCTTCAAGAGGCATTAACACCACTTTACTGTTTTCTGCCGAACCAATATCTTTTAATGCTTCAGTGTATTTTTGAGCAATGAAATAATTAATTGCGGTGGTATCGCCTTTTGCAATAGCCTCAGATACCATTTGAGTTGCTTTTGCCTCCGCTTCTGCTGCACGTTCACGAGCTTCCGCTTGTAAGAATGCTTCTTGACGCTCCCCTTCGGCTTTTAAAATACGAGATTGCTTTTCACCTTCTGCACGTAGAATTTCAGCTTGTCGGATACCTTCTGCTTCTAAAATGTCTGCACGTTTATTGCGTTCAGCTTTCATTTGAGCATTCATCGCAGCTACTAATTCTTTTGGTGGGCGAACATCACGAATTTCAATTCTAGTTACTTTTACCCCCCAAATATTGGTTGCTTCATCAACAATCGAGAGCAAGCGACTATTAATGACATCACGTTGTGAAAGCATATCATCTAAATCCATCGAACCTAACACAGTACGCATATTTGTCATTGTTAAATTTACAATCGCCTGTTCTAAATTATTCACTTCATAAGCTGCCCGGCGAGCGTCAATGGTTTGAACAAAGCAGACTGCATCAATAGACACACTGGCATTATCACGAGAAATAACTTCTTGCGATGGAATATCTAATACCTGTTCCATCATATTGATTTTTCGTCCAACTCTATCAATAAAAGGTAAAACAATATTTAGTCCCGGAGTGAGGGTTTTGGTGTAACGCCCGAAACGTTCAATTGTCCAATGATAACCTTGTGGCACAATTTTGATGGTTGAACTTAGTGCTACCAGCACCAATATTGCAAATGTAGCACCTAAAATCGGTAAATCAAATTCCATCTTTTTCTCCTTTAAATGAACAATTAAATTTCAATAGGTAGTTGCCAATTAATTGGGGATATTTCTTTTGAAATCAAGTAATTATTTGCTTTTGAGAAATGTTTACAGCCAAAAAATCCACGATAAGCCGACAATGGCGATGGGTGCGGAGAAGCTAACACACAATGTCGATTACGATCGATAAACTGCCCTTTTCTCTGAGCGTGGCTACCCCAAAGTAAAAACACCAAATTCTCTCGATGTTCATTTAATTGTGCGATAACTTTATCGGTAAAAATCTCCCAGCCAATTTGTGAATGTGAGCCTGCTCTACCTTGCTCAACAGTTAAACTCGTGTTTAACATAAAAACGCCTTGTTTTGCCCAATCAATTAAATAACCGTGATGCGGAATCTGAAATCCTTCAATATCTTCGGATAATTCCTTATACATATTCAACAAAGATGGAGGTGGAGCAACAGGAGGTTTAACTGAAAAGGCTAATCCGTGTGCTTGATTTGGTCCGTGATAAGGATCTTGTCCTAGAATCACCACCTTCACATTGCTAAATTCTGTTAAAGCGAAAGCACTAAATACCTCATTTTGTGGCGGATATATTACTTTGCCTGATAACCGCTCATTATGCACATATTGCAAAATCTGTTGAAAATAATCTTTTTGCTTTTCTTCGCCTAAGGCTTCCGTCCAAGTTTTCATAAAAACACCCAATTATGATTAAATTTCATTCAAATAGAATACTGTAAGCTAAAAATGGTTAAATTTTTATCGCTTTTTATCTAAAAACAGGTACAATGATTTCAAATAAATTTGAATATTTAAACTTTTTTCGTAATTTTCAATTTCACTCTTTATAGGAGAACTTAAAATGATTAAAGGTGTACAAATCACTGAGTCAGCAAACAGCAACTTATTAAACTCTTTTTGGTTATTAGATGAAGCTAAAAATGAAGCTCGTTGCTTAGCAGCTAAAGCGGGTTACCAAGAAGATCAAATCGTTGCTATCAGTGAATTGGGCGACATTGCATACCGCGAAGTACCAGTAAATGTTGCTCCAACTATCAAAGTGGAAGGTGGTCAGCACTTAAACGTGAATGTTTTACGCCGTGAAACATTAGAAGATGCAATCAAAAACCCGGAGAAATATCCACAATTAACCATTCGTGTTTCAGGTTATGCCGTGCGTTTCAACTCATTAACCCCTGAACAACAACGTGATGTTATTACTCGTACTTTTACTGAAAGTCTATAATAACAGTTTTTAATGCGAAGAAGCACCCATATTGGGTGCTTTTTTATTGCTTATTAGCGAATAACAAGCGGTCAAAATACTGTTTAAATTTACAAAAAATTTAAATAAAGTATTGACACTGTTTTTTTACACAGTAAAATACCCTGTATAAAAAGACAGATAGAGGATCTCACAATGGCTTCATTAAAACAAATTTCAACACAAACGGTATCTCATCAACCGATTCCGCTTTATCGGGATTTTAACAGTAGCCGTTCTGTAAAACTTGATCTTAATTCACTTTGTATTAAACGCCCAACGGATACGTTTTTCATTCACGTTAAAAACCCTAACTTAATTGCGTGGGGAATCGAACTTGATGATCTGCTGATTGTAGAAAATACCGACCACTATTTAGTGAATGATTTATTGGTATTAGAAAAAAATGGCGAATATAAATTCTATCAATTCTTTAGTGAGCTTGAAAATGCACAAGGCGTGAATGAAAAAATTCTATTTTCATTGGATGTAAGCGAACCAAACTTAAGAATTACTGATTGGAATGAAGTCAAAATTTCCGGCGTGATTACAAACGTAGTACATCAAATGCGTACTCGTGGAGCATTTACACAAAGTAAGCAACGAGTGGCATAATAGAAATAAAAAATAAGGGCACTAGTCCCCTTATTCATTCTTTAAATTACTCGGCGAGATTGAGTGTAAGTTCTTGACCAATAGCTTTCTGATAATGAACTAGTAGTTACACCACGACTTGAACTTGCGTGAACAAATTTACCGTTACCGATATAAACACCTACGTGGTTGTTTTTACGGAAGAAAACTAAATCGCCCGGGCGTAAATCTGATTTTGAAATAGAGCGTCCAATATAGCGTTGTTCTGCAGTTGAGCGAGGCATATCTCTATTAAATGCTTTCTCCATCACTTCACGCACGAAAGCAGAACAGTCAATACCGGCTTTAGTTGTACCGCCCATTCGGTAGCGTGTACCAACCCAGTTGCGATAAACACTATTAATACGATTACTGCTACTCGCAGTTTGTTCTGCACGTGGAGAATGTTGAGGACGATTTGTTGAGATAGAAGATTTAGATAATCTTTCTGCTTTACTTGCAATGATTTGATTAGGTGTTGCTGGTTTTGTACTTAAACTCGCAACAGCAATGGAAGAATAACTACCAAAAACAGCCAAAATGGAAGTAATGAATAACGGTTTTAGGGTTACTACAAAAAGATTTTTTTTCATAATTAATATCTCGTCTCGCCAGAACAATTACAGCGGTTTATTCCTTAAATTACGATCTTTAGAAGATCAAAAAAACATACAAAACAAAAGTCTGGATCGCTCCAGACCAACATCTCGGACCAGTATAACCTATTTTAGTTCCAATGTGCGAAGAAATTTTATTTCATCTGCCCAAATTTCAGGTAATATTGTTTCTAAAATAAGCGGAATGCGGTCAAAATTTGAACTCTGCATAATAAATGTAAAAACTTCTGTACCAATTGTGCCTTCTCTTAGCGTATGGTGTCTATCTACACGGCTACCTAATGGCGTTTTTGAACCATTTAAGTGCATCCCTTTTAAATAATGGAAACCAACCGTTTGATTAAAGTCATTAAATACTGCTTCGCTTTTTTCATAGGAGCTAATATCGTAACCAGCCGAGAATAAATGACAAGTATCCAAACATACACCAACTCGATTTTTATCTTCTACTTGCTCAATAATTTTTGCTAAATGGTCAAAATGCCAACCTAAATTAGAGCCTTGTCCTGCCGTATTTTCAATAACTGCTATCACATTTGGCACTGCTTCAACTGCCATATTGATAGATTCTGCAATTCGAGACAAACAATCTTGTTCAGAAATTTTCTTTAAGTGCGATCCGGGATGGAAATTCAACAATTTCAAGCCAAGCTGATTAGCCCTACTCATCTCATCAATAAACGCAGTGCGAGATTTTGCTAACGCTTCTGCTTCTGGGTTACCTAAATTAATTAAATAACTATCGTGTGGCAAAATTTGCTCTGCTGAAAAATGATGTGCTGCACAAAATCGCTTAAATTTTTCAATAGTATCGCCTTTTAATGGCGGAGCTTGCCATTGACGTTGATTTTTAGTAAACAACGCAAAAGCATTCGCTCCGATTTCTACCGAACGCAGAACCGCATTTTCCACACCACCCGAAGCACTCACGTGAGCCCCAATATATTTCATTCTGTCCTCTCTGATGTTCTGTTATACTAACACTACTTTTATTTACCTATTTCACATTATATGAGCGAAACAACTATTAACGATTTTTCACTGCTTTGCCGTCTATTTGGCAATTTATTTTACCGAACCCCAACAGATCCGATTCTAGCCGGTACATTTAATTGGCTTGCACAAGGCGGATTACGACAACATTGGGCATTAAGCACAGATGCACAAAGCAAGAATGCATTGAATATTTTGCAAAAGAGTGCTAACCCTACGCAATTAGAAGCAAGCTATCAAGCACTTTTTGCAGAAAATGGGGCTATTGCTACAACAATTTCTACCTATGGTTTATCTGTTGAGGATTTTGTAACATTCCGCCAAGAGCGGGCAATGCCCGCATTAGAGAATGCAGATCACGTTGCATTATTACTTTTAACCGCCTCGTGGATTGAAGACAATCTTGACTCTACACTTGCACAAAAAACACTATTTGAGCGTTTTTTGCTCCCTTGTGCCAGTCAATTTTTAGGTAAAGTAGAAGCCTTTGATAGTGGTTTTTATAAAGCTCTGGCTCAATTAACCCGTGATGCCTTAAGTGCTATGGCTGATGAGCTTGAAGAAAGCGAGCAAGAAGCAGTAGAATAAACAACCAATTCAACTAAGTGAATTTGGATATGAGGACTTGGATATGAAAATAGCAAAATTAGGTTTAACCCTTTCGCTTTCATTCATTTTAACTGCCTGTGCCTTAACGCCTGAACAACAAGCGGAACGCCGAGCGAAACAAGTAAGAGCGGAACAAGATTTGCAAGTACAACTGGCAAAACAATGCGATGTTGAAGCCGCAGAATTAATGCACCAACAATTTAATCCGCCGCTTAGTCAAACAGAAAAAGAAGAAGCTGAATTTAAAAAGCGTTATGCAGAAAAAGTTAATGACCCAATGTTTCAAGCCTGTTATAAAATGGCGTGGCAAAACTACAAATCTCAGTTAGAACTGGAAGAAATGCGTTGGAATTACGAGAGAGAAATGTATTGGGGCGGTTGGGATAGCTGGCGTTATTGCTATTATTGTTGGTAATAAATACAAGCGGTCATTTTTCTTCGATTTTTTGTAAAAAACTTGAGAAAAATAACCGCTTGTTAAAGCCAAATTCTTATTTTGCGTTTTGCTTCGCCCAATCTAAGAAACGTTTTTGGGTTTCTTTATCCGCTTTTTGGAATAAAAGTTGTAATTCAGCGTCTGAGACTTTATTTGTATCGACAATAATTTGTCCTTTTGCCTCAAGCGGTGCTGTCGCAAATTTTTCAACAGACGCAACATTCTTAGCTAAATTATATTTACTCAAGTTTTCTTCCACACGCGTACTCGCTAAAAAACCTTCGCCTTTTAAGAAATCTTGCTTGTGAGCAATCACTTTTCCTGAATCGGTTTTAATCGTTACCGTTTGGTTTTCTTTAAATTTACGCAGATCTAATTTTGATTTTAATCTCGGAGTTTCTAATTTGGCATTTTCCGCTGTGCCTTGAAAGGTCAAGATCATTTGATCGGAATTAAAGTAATCGCCATCAATTGTTCCACCAACTTCCACAACAACTTGATGAGTTTTATTTTCACTGATTTGCACAGAAGTTGTTCCTTTTTTTACTCGCTGTCCATCAAAAGCTAAAATTTCTACCATTGATGAGGAACTTAATGTGCCGGCAACGCTTAGAGAACTTACAACTAAAGCTGCCGCCGTTAATACCGTTTTGGTTAATTTCATTTAAAACCCCTAAAATAATTTACGAAACAAAAAGATTTTGCTTATCCTATGCTAATTTGAATGAAAATAGCAATGTTTTATTTGATTTGTTATCGAATTTGCTTATTATAAGCGTAATTTATTTAACTGGAACAAACTATGAGTGATGAGCAGCAAAATATAAATACAACTGAAAAATCGGAGAAAAAATCCATTTTACACTCTCTATTTAGTGGGCTTTTTCAAAATGAGCCTAAAAACCGTGAAGATTTGGTTGAGGTCATTCGAGATTCTGTTGAGAATGAACTGATTGATAGCGACACCAGAGAAATGCTTGAAGGGGTAATGGAAATCTCTGAATT
>NZ_JBXGGI010000039.1:0-7960 GCF_056854775.1 Mannheimia sp. | reverse complement strand
TAATGATGGAAGTGTTAGATGGTGATTATTTAACATTTAAATCAAAAAGCGGTGCCTATATACGTGAGCATTTCTTTGGTCGTTACCCGGAAACTGCGGCATTAGTTGCAGATATGACAGATGATGAAATCTGGGCATTACGTCGTGGTGCACACGATTCTGAAAAACTTTACGCAGCGTATGCGAAAGCACAAAAATCAGACAAGCCGGTTGTGATCTTAGCTCAACAAGTAAAAGGCTACCGTATTCCTGAAGCAGAAAGTAAAAATACTGCTCACCAATCTAAGAAAATGTCATTAGAGAGCTTAAAAGGCTTCCGTGATTACTTTGAATTGCCATTAACTGATGAGCAAGTTGAAAACTTAGACTACATCAAATTTGCTGAGGGTTCAGAAGAATACAACTACTTACACGGTAAACGTAAAGATTTAAACGGTTATGTACCGGTGCGTAAACCGAAATTCACTGTTGAATTCAAAGTGCCTGAATTATCGGAATTCCAAGCATTATTAGATGAGCAACCGCGTGGTATTTCAACTACGATGGCATTCTCTCGTGTGTTAAATACCCTATTAAAAGATAAAAATATCGGTCAGCAAATCGTACCAATTATTGCGGACGAAGCTCGTACTTTCGGTATGGAAGGTTTATTCCGTCAAATCGGTATTTACAATCCATTTGGTCAAAACTATGTGCCATCAGACCGTGATTTAGTAGCTTACTACCGTGAAGCAAAAGATGGTCAAGTATTACAAGAAGGTATCAATGAGTTAGGTGCAACGGCATCTTGGGTTGCTGCTGCAACATCATACTCTGTAAGCAATTTACCGATGATTCCATTCTTTATCTACTACTCAATGTTCGGCTTCCAACGTGTAGGCGATATGATGTGGTTAGCAGGCGACCAATTAGCTCGTGGTTTTATGATCGGTGGTACATCAGGTCGTACAACCTTAAACGGCGAAGGTTTACAGCACGAAGATGGTCATAGCCATATCCAAGCAGGCGTAATTCCGAACTGTGTAACTTATGACCCGGCATTTGCATTTGAAGTGGCGGTAATCGTTCAAGATGGTATCCGCCGTATGTATGGTGAAGCTCAAGAAGATGTTTTCTACTACATCACAACATTAAACGAAATTACAGACCAACCGGCAATGCCAGCAGGTGCAGAAGAAGGTATCCGTAAAGGTTTATATAAATTTGAAACGGTTGAAGGCAAAGGTAAAGGTCGTGTTCAATTATTAAGCTCAGGTGCAATTATGCGTCATGTTCGCTTAGCGGCTCAAATTCTTGCAAATGACTATGGTGTAACCGCAGATGTATTCTCAGCTCCATCATTCAATGAGTTAGGTCGTGATGGTGCGGATGCTGCACGTTGGAATCTATTACATCCAACAGAGGAACAACGTGTTCCTTATGTAGCACAAGTGTTAGCTGATTTACCAACAGTTGCAGCAACTGACTATATGAAACTATACGCTGAACAAATTCGTGCGTATGTACCAAGCAAACACTATCACGTGTTAGGTACAGATGGTTTTGGTCGTTCAGACAGCCGTGCAAACTTACGTGAACACTTTGAAGTTGATGAGCGTTATGTAGTAGTGGCAGCACTTGCTCAATTAGCGAAAGAAGGCACAGTGGAAACTAAAGTTGTTGCTGATGCTATTGCTAAATTTGGCTTAAATGTGGATCGTATTAACCCATTATATGCGTAATACAAGCGGTAAAATTTAACGAAAATTTTGCAAAATGGGGTGGGGAAACCCACCCTAAATTTGTAAGGATAAAATCAGTTTATCTGTTTACAAAAGAAGGATTTTAAAATGTCAAAACAAATTAATGTACCAGATATCGGTTCAGATGAAGTAAGTGTTACTGAAGTGATGGTAAAAGTTGGCGATACTATCTCGGTAGACCAATCAATCATTAACGTAGAAGGCGATAAAGCATCTATGGAAGTACCGGCACCGGAAGCAGGTGTGGTAAAAGAAGTATTAGTAAAAGTAGGTGATAAAGTTTCAACCGGTTCCCCAATGTTAGTATTGGAATCAGCTGATGCTTCACCAGCGGTTGAAGCTCCAAAAGCAGAAGCGGCTCCTGTTGCACCGGTAGCAACCTCAGCAGTTGTTGAAGTTAATGTACCGGACATTGGCTCAGATGAAGTAAACGTAACCGAAATTATGGTTAAAGTAGGTGATAGCGTTGAAGTTGATCAATCAATTATTAACGTTGAAGGCGATAAAGCGTCAATGGAAGTTCCTGCTCCGGTTGCCGGCGTGGTAAAAGAAATTTTAATCAATGTGGGCGATAAAGTTTCAACAGGCAAATTAATTATGAAGTTTGAAACTGCATCATCTGCACCAGCACAAGCAGCTCCGGTTGCAGAAGCTGCTGCACCGGCTCAAGCATCAGCATCTGCAATTAAAGATGTGAATGTACCGGATATCGGTGGCGATGAAGTAAACGTAACTGAAATTATGGTTAAAGTAGGCGATTCTGTATCAGAAGAGCAATCTTTAATTACTGTTGAAGGCGATAAAGCATCAATGGAAGTACCGGCTCCATTTGCAGGTGTTGTAAAAGAAATTTTAGTGAAATCAGGTGATAAAGTTTCAACCGGTTCATTAATTATGAAATTTGAAGTAGCAGGTGCAGCACCTGCACCAGCAGCTACTCAAGTGGCTTCAGATCCTGCTCCACAAGTAGCCGCTCCAGCGAAAGCTGATGCAGTTGCCACAGGTCAAAACCAATCTGGTTTAAATCAAGAACAAGTGGTTTCAGCGGCAGGTTATGCACACGCAACACCTGTAATTCGCCGTTTAGCTCGTGAGTTTGGTGTAAACTTAGATAAAGTAAAAGGTACAGGTCGTAAAGGTCGTATCGTTAAAGAAGATATTCAAGCATACGTTAAAACGGCAGTTCAAGTATTTGAAAAACAAGGTGGAACAGCTGCTGCGGCAACAGGTGCAGCAAACGGTGCCGGTTTAGGCTTATTACCGTGGCCGAAAGTTGATTTCAGTAAGTTTGGTGAAGTTGAAGAAGTTGAATTAAGCCGTATCAATAAGATCTCTGGTGCAAACTTACATCGTAACTGGGTAATGATTCCACACGTTACGCACTTCGATCGTACAGACATCACAGAATTAGAAAACTTCCGTAAAGAGCAAAATAAAGAAGCTGAAAAACGTAAGTTAGATGTGAAAATCACGCCTGTGGTATTCATTATGAAAGCGGTAGCAAGTGCGTTAGAAGCGTTCCCTCGTTTCAACAGCTCAATTTCTGAAGATGCACAACGTTTAACATTGAAAAAATACATCAACATCGGTGTTGCAGTAGATACACCAAACGGCTTAGTTGTTCCGGTATTTAAAAATGTAAACAAAAAAGGCATTATCGAACTTTCTCGTGAATTAATGGAAGTATCGAAAAAAGCACGCGAAGGTAAATTAACTGCATCAGATATGCAAGGCGGTTGTTTTACTATTTCAAGTTTAGGTGGTATCGGTACTACTCACTTCACCCCGATCGTGAATGCACCGGAAGTGGCAATTTTAGGCGTGTCTAAATCTGAAATGCAACCGATTTGGAACGGCAAAGAATTTGAGCCACGCTTAATGCTTCCATTGTCATTATCATTTGACCACCGTGTAATTGATGGTGCTGATGGGGCGAGATTCTTAAGCTATATCAATGGCGTATTAGCAGATATTCGTCGTTTAGTAATGTAATTTTAACAAGCGGTTGTTTTTGTAAAAAATTTTGCAAAATCGACCGCTTTTATAACAAATTGAGGCAAATATGAGCAAAGAAATTAAAACACAAGTCGTGGTACTTGGTGCAGGTCCGGCAGGTTATTCAGCAGCATTCCGCTGTGCAGACTTAGGTTTAGAAACGGTAATCGTTGAACGTTATTCAACCTTAGGTGGTGTATGTTTAAACGTAGGCTGTATTCCGTCTAAAGCATTACTACACGTTGCAAAAGTAATCGAAGAAGCCAAACACGCCGTGCATAATGGTGTAACATTTGGCGAGCCGACTATTGATTTAGACCAAGTTCGTGCAGGTAAAGAAGCTGTTGTATCAAAATTAACGGGTGGACTAGCTGGTATGGCGAAAGCTCGTAAAGTACAAGTGGTTGAAGGCGAAGCGACATTTACAGGTCCGAACACATTAGTAGCTCGTGATCGTGATGGTAATCCAACAACTGTTACCTTTGATAATGCGATTATCGCAGCAGGTTCACGCCCAATTCAATTACCATTTATTCCACACGAAGATCCGCGTGTTTGGGATTCAACAGATGCCCTAAAATTAAAAGAAGTTCCTAAAAAACTTTTAATTATGGGTGGTGGTATCATCGGTTTAGAGATGGGGACGGTTTACAATGCTTTAGGTTCAGAAGTGGAAGTGGTTGAAATGTTCGACCAAGTGATTCCAGCAGCGGACAAAGACATTGTGGCAATCTATACCAAACAGATCGAGAAAAAATTCAAGCTAATGCTTGAAACTAAAGTAACTGCGGTTGAAGCAAAAGATGACGGTATCTATGTTTCAATGGAAGGTAAAGCGTGTAACGACACTAAACGTTACGATGCTGTACTAGTTGCTATCGGTCGTGTGCCAAACGGCAAATTAATTGATGCAGGCAAAGCAGGCGTACACGTTGATGAGCGAGGCTTTATTCCGGTTGATAAACAACTTCGTACCAATGTGCCGCATATCTTTGCGATCGGCGACATTGTGGGACAACCAATGTTAGCTCATAAAGGTGTTCACGAAGGACACGTGGCGGCAGAAGTAATTGCCGGACAAAAACACTACTTCGATCCGAAAGTGATTCCATCAATCGCTTACACTGAGCCGGAAGTTGCTTGGGTTGGTAAAACTGAGAAAGAGTGTAAACAAGAAGGCTTAAACTACGAAGTTTCTAAATTCCCTTGGGCTGCTTCAGGTCGTGCGATTGCTTCTGAATGTTCAGAAGGTATGACAAAGTTAATTTTCGATAAAGACACTCACCGCTTATTAGGTGGTGCGATTGTAGGTAGTAATGGTGGCGAATTATTAGGCGAAATCGGCTTGGCAATTGAAATGGGATGTGATGCAGAAGATATTGCATTAACCATTCACGCTCACCCAACCTTGCACGAATCTGTTGGATTAGCGGCAGAAGTGTTTGAAGGTTCTATCACAGACTTACCAAACGCAAAAGCGAAAAAACGCTAACTTATAACCACTAGCAAGCGGTTGATTTTTGTAAATTTTTTGCAAAAATCAACCGCTTGATTATTTTTAAGGCTCTAATCAAGTCGAGTGAAGTTTTTTTCAGCATTCAGCAGTAGAAGTTTCATTTTGTCATTGACATAAAATCATAAATCCGTAAAATGCACCTCATTCCACAACGCAATGTTGTGAAACCTCAAGTGCGGGAATAGCTCAGTTGGTAGAGCACGACCTTGCCAAGGTCGGGGTCGCGAGTTCGAGCCTCGTTTCCCGCTCCAATTTTCAAATCTTACGGCGTGTTAGCAAAGCGGTTATGCACTGGATTGCAAATCCATGTAGCTCGGTTCGACTCCGGGACACGCCTCCATTAAAACTCATCATTTTTACTTTAATTCAATATTTTCTTGGAATAATCCAGTTGAACTTTATTGCCCTTTTTCTGCCAAAAGCTAACGACTAAGGAGAAAAACTATGTGGAAGAAAACATTGCTTGCTGTATTTTTAGCAAGCCAATATACATTTGCGGCAGAAGCCGAGAAAGAGCCATTAAAAAGTTACACTGAAACAGAATTAAAACAATTAAAAAATGATTGGTTGGCTATTTATCAGAAAGAGTTACGGCACGCAGAAAATTTACGTTTAAAGCAGAGAGAAAATTTCCAGCAAATTAATTATTTGGTCGATGTGGCAGTCAGCCAGAAGAATTTATCAGTCGCAACATTACAGGTTATTCAGCGTTTATTAGCAACTTTATCGGGCTATCCGTTAGAAATGGACGCAGAATGGAAGTTGTTAAATGCTAAAATGACTTTGAAACAAGCCACAGTAAGCGAAGTTAAAGCATTTATTTCAAAATATCCGGATTCTTTGTATCAAAAACAGTTGCAGAACTTTATGTTTGAACAGCTCTATCGTGAGCAAAAATTTAAAGAATTAGTAGAGTATGCAATAGTTGTGAAGCCAACACATTTAGCGGATCAATGCCGCCTGTTTTCAGCACGTTATGAAATAGCCGCAACTAAAGCTCAGATTAATCCTGCGGTAGAACAAAAAGTGGAAAATGTAGAATTATCGGCACTAGTGAAAGAGTTTGATGCTTTTTGGCTTGCTAATTCTAAATTAACCTCTGATTGTGCGAATTTAGAAAGTTATTGGCGAGATCAGGGTTTCAAGACAGATGAGAAAGTGCGTCTGAAAGCGGTCGAATTAGTCAAACAAAATGCAAATGCGGAGATTACAAATTTAGCAATTAATGCAACGGATGAAAATTTGAAAACGTGGCTCAGTTCAGTTGAAAAAGTAGTGAGTAATCCGAAAGAATTGCAAAATTTTATTGAAAATCAACCGCTTGATTTATCGTTTAACGCGGAAAATAAAGCAATTATTGTGGAATTATTACCAAAATATATCCGCACCCAGCCAGAGAAACTGGATAATCCAACATTTGAACAATATCAACTATGGGCGGAGAAATATCAATTTAGTGAAGATGAGCTTAAAGCGTTAAAAGTTGCTTTTATTAGCCGACATTTTGATAATGAAGAGCCAACATTCCAACTCTGGCGTGATGAACAGGTTAAAGCATTAGGTGTTGATAATTTATTAGAACGCAGATTGCGTATGGCTATCTGGCAAAAAACGGATTTAAATGAGTGGTTGCAATCACTCTCTCAAGAGACTAAAGGGAAAACAGAATGGCGTTACTGGACGGCTAAAATCGAAAAAAATGAAGCTAAGCGTAAAACGATATTTGAAGAGCTAATCAAAGAGCGTGGATTTTATCCAATGTTGGCTGCTCAACAATTAGGGGTTGCTTATCAATTTCCTATTATTGAAGTGGCAGATCTAACGCAGGCTCAGCGTGAATTGTATGAAAATCAATTTGAGCGTATTCAAGAGTTGCGAGAACTCGGGCAAATTGATCAGGCTAAGCGAGTTTGGATTAATTTGATCAATAATGTAAAAGTTGAAACAGGAGAAAGCTCGCCTGTTAAAACTCAACTTGCGATTATCAAATATGCGAAAGAGAAAAATTGGTATGATTTAGCTGTGGAGGGTACGATCCAGATAAAAGCTTTTGATAATATTGATTTACGCTTGCCTAATGCTTATTCGGATTGGTTTGAGTTGAATTTACAGGATAAGAAAATCAGTAAATCATTTGCACAAGCCATTGCACGCCAAGAAAGTGCTTGGAATCCACAAGCTCAATCACACGCGAATGCGAGAGGGTTAATGCAGATGTTGCCGGCAACAGCAGAACAAACAGCTAAAGATAATAATTTATCTTTCAAGGGCGAACGGGATCTATTCAGACCGTTCAACAATATTATGCTGGGCACAACACATTTAATGGAGCTAAATGAAAAATATCCAAACAACCGCATTTTGATATCATCAGCGTATAATGCAGGTGTTGGGCGTGTAGAGCAGTGGCTTGGTCGGAGTAAAGGTACTTTAGCAATGGACGAATTCATTGCCAGTATTCCATTTTATGAAACCAGAGGTTATGTGCAAAATGTGCTAGCTTATGACTATTATTACCAAATGCTCTATGGTAATGTAAGTGAAAAATCAAAAAATGGATTAAAAATGTTCTATCAAGAGGAATTAGGGCGAAAATATTAAAAAGTGCTTGCATTCTTAGCTTAAAAGTCTATAATACACCACATCAGACGCGGGGTGGAGCAGCTTGGTAGCTCGTCGGGCTCATAACCCGAAGGTCGTTGGTTCA